>NZ_MCSD01000023.1:0-78346 GCF_002872555.1 Vibrio sp. 10N.286.55.E10 | reverse complement strand
GCCCTTTTTGAAGTTTTTCTTACTTTTTTGATTGTTCGAGCGTTTTTTGTTCAAAACACGCCATTTTCACTAGTATTCCTCTTAATTAAGGGCTTAAGGTGCCTATATAAAGGAGGATTTATGAGTTCAATACGCAGTTATAAAGGTATATCACCTCAGATCGGGCGAGACGTCTATATAGATACAAGTTCGGTACTGGTTGGTGATATCAAAATCGGTGACGACTCTAGCGTGTGGCCTTTGGTTGCAGCTCGAGGAGATGTAAACCACATTCATATTGGAGATAGAACGAATATCCAAGACGGCAGCGTTTTGCACGTCACCCATAAGAATGCAGAAAACCCTGAGGGTTATCCTCTATTAATAGGTAATGATGTCACTATCGGACATAAAGTAATGCTGCATGGCTGCACAATTGAAGATCGTGTACTTGTTGGCATGGGAGCTATCGTGTTGGATGGCGTGATTATCAAACAAGAAGTCATGATTGGTGCTGGTAGCTTAGTGCCGCCTAATAAGGTACTTGAAAGCGGTTACCTATATGTAGGAAGCCCAGTAAAACAAGCACGCCCATTAAATGATAAAGAGCGTGCCTTTTTACAGAAGTCCGCTGACAACTATGTTCAGAATAAAAACGACTATCTAGACTCTGTACTTCCAGTCTAAAGCGCTTTGATCTGAATCCGATTAGAGGAGTCATACTCCTCTTCTTCTATTAACTCTTCCGCTAGCTCTTCAATATCGAAACGTAACTCAGAAAAGATAACTAAAGCTTGATCGCCCTCTTTTATCTCTTTACCTGCCAATCGTGATAATTCTTCAATAGACATGACACATTCAATCAATGCGCCCGACTGTTGTGCAGGGAAGGTGATTGTTTGATTCTCTTCATTCCAATCTTGGATATCTGGAAATAGAATTGATTGATTCATTTTTTTATAAATACCTCATTACATCTCTAGGTTTTTACGTAATTCTCTTAAAATCTGTTTTGTTCCCGGACGAAGGCCACGCCAAAGCATAAAGCTCTCTGCAGCCTGCCCCACTAACATACCCAAACCATCATAAGCAGCATGAACACCGTTATCTAACGCCCACTGATTAAATACTGTCGTTCCAGATCCGTAGACCATGTCATAAACGGCGCTGTTTGTATTAAAGATTACATCGGAAACTTCAGGGAGCTGACCGCTTAGACCTGATGAGGTCGAGTTAATAATGACATCAAAGCCATCATTAACATCACTTAGCCCCATACCTTTGATATTTCCATGCGACGAAAACATCTCAGCCAATAGTTCTGCTTTTGAACTGGTTCGGTTAGCGATCACCAACTGTTGTGGCTTTTGGTCGAGAAGAGGTTGAATCACTCCTCTCGCAGCACCACCAGCGCCAAGAAGAAGAATACGTGCCCCCTTTAGCGTCACTTGATGTTGAAGCAGGTCTTGAACTAAACCCTCACCATCGGTGTTATCACCAATGATCTCTCCGTCATCTAACTTCTTAAGGGTATTTACGGCACCGGCTAGCTCAGCCCTCTCAGTTAGGCGATTGGCAAACTGATAGGCATCTTCTTTAAAAGGCGCTGTGACATTACATCCTCGACCACCTTCGCTGAAAAAGGATTTGGCAGCAGTGATAAATTCACCATGCTCTGGCTGCAGTGCTGTATAGGTAAGTTGTTGGCTGGTTTGGCGAGCAAATAATGTGTGAATGAATGGCGATTTGCTTTGCCCAATAGGGTTACCGAAAACGGCATAACGATCTACTTGCTGTGTCATATCCTTACCTAACAGAAATAAAAAAGGTCATCTATATAGATGACCCTATCACTATCCCTATAAGGAAGGAAGAACTACCAAACTCGAGGCTTTAGGTAGTCGCTATAAAGCAGAGCTTCCGGTGAACCCGCTTGTGGTTCGTAGCGGTATTCCCAACGAGCCAATGGCGGCATAGACATCAATATAGACTCTGTGCGCCCACCGCTTTGCAGACCAAATAAGGTGCCACGGTCATACACGAGGTTAAATTCAACATAGCGACCACGACGATAAAGTTGGAAGTCACGCTCGCGCTCACCGTAAGACGTCTCTTTGCGTCGTTCTACAATGGGTAAATAAGCGGCTGCAAAACCTTCACCGACCGCCTGCATATAAGCAAAGCTCTTTTCAAAGCCCCACTCATTCAGATCATCAAAGAACAGACCACCAACACCACGAGTTTCGTCTCGGTGAGGCAGATAGAAGTACTTGTCACACCATTCCTTGTGTTCTTGATAAACGTCATCACCAAATGGTGCACACAGGTCTTTAGCGGTTTGATGCCAATACTGGCAATCTTCGTCGAAAGGATAGAATGGTGTTAAATCAAAACCACCACCGAACCACCAGATAGGGTCTTCCCCTTCCTTTTCGGCAATAAAGAATCGTACGTTGGCGTGTGAGGTTGGGATATAAGGGTTTTTAGGGTGGATAACTAACGATACACCCATCGCTTCGAACTTACGCCCGGCTAATTCAGGGCGGTGAGCGGTTGCTGACGCTGGCATTGCCTTACCTGCAACGTGAGAAAAGTTAACACCACCTTGCTCAAAGACCGCACCATCAGTCATCACACGAGTACGACCTCCTCCTCCGAGGCGTTCGCCAGGTTCGCGCTCCCATGCATCTTCTTCAAATAGTGCACTACCATCAGCTTGTTCAAGCTGATGGCAAATCGAATCTTGTAGGTTCAGTAAAAACTGCTTTACTGCTTCTTTATCAATTGCTGACATTTTACTTTCCTTTGCAGGGTTTAACCCTGTCTTAATATTTTCGACGTTTTTGCATCTCTAATTTCGCTTGGCTTGTCACGACCACCCGTTTGACCTTCGAGAATAGCCACCAAATGTTGGCCGAGTTGCTGCTGAACTTCTTCAGTCGTCATACAAGGCGGTTCGCCCGTCAGGTTAGCACTGGTAGAGGTTAACGGCTTACCGAATTCATTACACATTCTTTGAACCAAAGGGTGATCCGTCACTCGCACAGCGATTGAATCAAACTGACCACTCACCCAGTCTGTCACCTTAGCACTGGTTGGCATAATCCAAGTTACCGGGCCTGGCCATGTGGCTTTTACTGTCGTCAGCTGCTCTTCCGTCAATTGGCTTTCATCTATGTAAGGTAACAGTTGCTCGTAGCTTGCAGCTATTAAGATCAAGCCCTTTTCAACCGGGCGCTGTTTTAACTCGAGTAATTTCTGGATGGCTTGTGGATTATCTGGATCACAACCGACCCCAAAAACGCCTTCGGTCGGGTAAGCAATGACTTCACCTTGTTGCAATGCCTGCAAAGTATGTTGAAAGTTATCCACGGGTTGCCTCATTAATTCAGTTATCTAACTCACTAAGTGTACAAATTATCATTCACTGTGACTAAAGCTATTTGTTTATAAAATGTATCAATTAACAACTTAGACTGACGCAAACGTTTTCCTTGGGCAATTTTACCCGTATAATGCGCGCAAAATATCTAATCACTAATTAAATCGTACCTGAAGGAGTTTGAGATGACTGTCGGTATTATCATGGGTTCTAAATCTGATTGGCCAACAATGAAGCTAGCTGCAGAAATGTTGGATCAGTTTGGCGTGGCGTACGAAACAAAAGTGGTTTCTGCTCACCGCACACCTCAGTTGCTTGCAGACTACGCAACCAGTGCGAAAGAGCGTGGTATTAAAGTGATTATTGCTGGCGCTGGCGGTGCAGCTCACCTACCAGGCATGGCAGCTGCCTTCACAAGCGTACCTGTTCTTGGTGTTCCAGTTCAATCTAAAGCATTGAAAGGCATGGACTCGCTACTTTCTATCGTGCAAATGCCAAAAGGTATCGCGGTAGGTACTCTGGCTATCGGTGAAGCTGGTGCAGCGAACGCTGGTATCCTAGCAGCGCAAATAATTGGTACACACAATGAAGATGTGATGGCAAAAGTAGAAGCGTTCCGCTCTGAGCAAACAGAAACGGTACTTGCAAATCCAAACCCTGCAGAGGACTAATTCCCATGCATGTTCTTGTGTTAGGCGCGGGCCAACTTGCTCGCATGATGTCCCTAGCTGGGGCACCGCTGAATATTGAAATTTCTGCTTTTGATGTTGGCAGCAAAAATATTGTTCACCCATTAACGCAAGCGATTCTAGGCAACGGCTTAGAAAATGCGATAGATCGCGCGGACGTCATTACTGCTGAGTTCGAACACATCCCTCATGATGTGCTTGAGGTATGTGAGCGCAGCGGTAAGTTCTTACCGACAACAGAAGCAATCAAAGCTGGCGGTGACCGTCGCCTTGAAAAAGCGCTGTTAGACGAAGCGAACGTGAAGAATGCTAAATACTACGTGATCAACTCTCGCGAAGACTTTGACGCAGCGATCGCTCACGTTGGCTTACCAATGGTATTGAAGAGTACACTTGGCGGCTACGATGGCAAAGGCCAGTGGCGCTTAAAGGCATTAGACAATGTTGACGTAACTTGGGCAGAAATGGCTGAGTGCATTGCCGCAACAGACAACCAAGCGATTGTGGCTGAAGAGTTTGTTCCGTTTGACCGCGAAGTATCACTGGTTGGTGCTCGTGGTACCAATGGCGAGATTCAAGTGTATCCACTGGCTGAAAATGTTCACACCGACGGCGTATTGAGCTTATCGACAGCGATTGATGACATTGAACTGCAAGAGCAAGCGAAAACCATGTTCACTGCCATTGCTGAACGCTTAGATTACGTTGGTGTACTCGCGCTAGAGTTCTTTGATGTTCAAGGTTCACTGCTGGTTAACGAGATTGCACCACGTGTTCATAACTCTGGCCACTGGACGCAGCAAGGCGCTGAAACTTGTCAGTTTGAAAACCACCTGCGTGCCGTGTGTGGGATGCCACTAGGTAGCACCAAGCTGATTCGTCCAACCGCAATGATCAACATTCTTGGTGAAGATACTCTACCTGAGGCTATTCTGGCTCAAGGCGGCTGTCATGTTCACTGGTATGGTAAAGAGAAGCGTGCAGGTCGTAAGATGGGCCACATTAATGTGAGCGCTGATTACAACGCAGAACTGCAAAGAGCGTTGTGCTCATTGTCTGATATTCTTGATCAGCAAGCCTACCCTGCTGTGCATGAGTTTGCTGAGCAGATGAAGTAAGCCTACGTTGGTTTATTGATATAAAAAGTTCATTGGATATAGAAACGGCGCTCATTGAGCGCCGTTTTTTTTCTGGTCATTCACTTACTGTGATTAACATGACTACTGAGATTGAATGTGATGACACTTGCGATCAGCACATTGCTTCTTAGTGCCACTGGCTGTTTTCTTCTCAAGTAACAACGGGAACTGGCACTCTTCACAACGACCTATAACTGGTGGCTGATTAACGGCGAACTTACACTTAGGGTAGTTATCACACGCATAAAAAGTTTTACCATAGCGAGATTTACGCTCAACCAAGTGGCCTCGACCACACTCAGGGCAGGCAACAAGTGGCTGTTCTTCAGGTTGTTCTTTCGGTTGATCCAAAGATTCGATGTGATTACACGTTGGATAACTACTACAACCAATGAACATCCCAAAGCGACCCTGCCTTAATACCAATTCGTTTTGGCACTTAGGACACGGAACGCCTAGCTCTTTCACCACATGACCATCATTTTGATGAAGAGGCTTGATGTAATCACAGCTCGGATACTGCTTACAGCCTAAAAATGGGCCGTGCTTACCATGGCGAAGCTGAAGCTCCCCACCACACTGCGGACATGGTTCATGCTCTAACGCATGTTCATGTGCTGAAAAAAGCTGATTATCAATCTTACTACTCATGACAAGCCTGTATTAATGCAAGATGCCTTGCTCTTTGGTGTACAACAGCTCTTCCATTTGCGTGTAAGCACTTTCATTACCCGGCACATTAAATAGCACCATTAAGATAATCCATTTCAGATCATCCAATTCAAATTCGTTGGTCTCAAGCCCCATCACACGATCAATAACCATTTCACGAATCTCTGTCGTGAGCACGTTGATCTGCTCTAGGAACAGTAAGAAACCTCGACACTCCATATTAATACGCGATACCTCTCGACTGGTGTAAACACGCATCGAGGTATTGGAGCACATAGTAATCGCCGCTTGGTTGTCGGTATCTTGCAGTGCAGCAAGATCTTCTAACCAATGGAGGGCCTTATAAATATCGTCTTGGTGAAACCCTGCTCGAAGAAGCTCATCTTCCAGCTCATCTTGATCCACCTGCAATTCAGAATCGCTATGGATGTAGGTTTCAAACAAGTACATCAGTATGTCCATCATCATAGCTAGCCTCTCCCCTTTCGAATATAGCCACCGGAAACTGCAACAACATGCCCTGAGAGCTCAAGCTCTAAAAGCTGCATCATGACCTCATGCACAGGTATATGGGTTCTCTGTGCCAAAATATCAACGGGTGTCGCCTCTAATCCTACGTTAGCTAACAGCTGTGGAAATGGCAATTGTTCATTTTCACTCTTGTTCGGCGTAGGTTCGAACAAACTGGGCTGCTGATCTATAGACCAGTCTAACAGACTCTTTATTTCAATTAGAACATCTTGAGCGCTCTGTACCAAACATGCTCCTGCCTTAATTAGACTGTTGCCTCCGCGACTGGTTGGGTTATGAATCGAACCGGGAAGCGCAAACACTTCGCGACCTTGCTCCATCGCATAACGCGCCGTAATCAAAGAACCGCTTTTCTCGGCCGCCTCAACGACGAGAGTCCCCAAAGACAACCCACTTATAATACGGTTACGCCGTGGGAAATGTTCAGGTCGAGGTTTAGCGTTTGGGCGGAATTCTGAAATCAACGCACCATTTTCACAGATCCTCTCCGCGAGATTTCGGTGTCGCGCAGGATAAATGGAATCCAAGCCAGAGCCCAACACAGCAAAAGTTTCCCCTCCTTTATCTAGAGCACCATCATGAGCATAGCCATCGATACCGAGCGCTAAACCACTGGTGACAATCAAGCCGTTTTGTACAAACTCTTTAGCGAAGGACTTCGCAGTTTGCAGCCCTTCAAGACTGGCGTTACGACTGCCGACCATCGCGATTTGAGGTTCAATCAGTTTTTCGACGTGTCCTTTAACGAAAAGAACACTGGGCGCAGAGGCAATCTCATTGAGGAGTTTGGGATAATGTGGGCAATTCGGGGTTATGATGTGATGGTTAGATTGTTTTGCTTGCCATGCTAAGCAAGCCTCCACTTCTTTAGGGGCTTGCTGTCTTAAGTAGGAGATTTGCTTGGCTGACAAACCAATCGCTTGCAGCTGTTGGCTGGAGTAACCAACAATATTCGATGGGGAATCAATGCTCAGCAGTCGAGAAAGGCGCTTGCCACCCAACTGCGGAACAAAACTTAAAGTTAACCAAGCACTCAGTTGTTGCTCATTCACTCGGTGCCCTTAACCTCTTCCGTCAACGCAAGATCCAAAGGCGATACCGCCAGAATGTCATTACTAACCGGCTTGGAGCTTTGAGTGATCAACGCCAAACTAAAATACTCGTAAGGGCGAATGACCATCAAACTACCCAGTGACGTACTTGGCAATTGCACCTTATCGCTCGCCGCTGATTCTTTATAGCTGTATTCACCTTGCTTACCAAACACCACAGCCCCGCTCTCGCTAAGGGTGAACATAGAGCCCTGGCGAAGGTTGTCCTGCGAGCCTTTGTTGATAACAACGACCTGATTCTTTGCGCTGTATTGGCTGCCATCCAATGAACCCAAGATATTGGCAAACTGACCCGCAGCACTAGGCGCTGGATAAAATGTGGTTGAGAGCTTCACCTGATCAACACCAAGCTCTGGCAACACAAGATCGTTAAGCAGTACTTCTTGCAGCTGAGTCTCTATCTGTAAGCTACTGAACTCAGCGTCCACTTCTTTTAAGCGTGCCGTGGCGACCAAACGCAACGAGGTCATACTCGCTTGAGGTTGCAGTCGCTGGTAGGTTTCAACGGCGCGGTAGATACCCCACTTTTGATGTTGTTGGTTGCCCGAGATAAACAACCGGTCTTCACCCGATAAGAATCTCTTACCATCACTGGTCCCTAACACTCGTTGAACCGATTGAATATCTTGCTGTTCAACCAAGCGATCAGATTGCAGATAAGGCAGAACCAGCCCCTCATTGACGGTTGGCACCGCTTTCTTCTCTGATACACGAATCTTAGGGCTTAGCTTAATGACGGGTTTGAGGCTCAAGACAGGCTCGCCATTAATCCAAACCAGCGACAATTTATCTCCGGGGTAAATAAGGTGAGGATTTTCTATCTCAGGGTTTACCTGCCATAACCTCGGCCACAGCCATGGACTATCGAGGTACATCGCAGAGATATCCCACAAAGTATCACCCTTTACCACCACGTACGCCTCGGGTGCGCCCTGCTTTATGGTTAAAGGTTGAGCACTATTTTCAGCCGTAGCGGCGAACGAAAGAGAGGCACAAACAAGAGAAAAAATGGGAGAAAAATGACGCATGACCTAGGTTCCTTGGTCTGAATATATGACATCTGATTTGAGAATTACCTTCAGGATGCTGTCATTTGACCTCTAAAATGTCTAGAATTGAGCCAATAAGGTTTAAGCTGTTTCGGCACAGTTCAATATTTCGAGTGTATATGTCTGTATTACAAGTATTAACATTACCAGATGATCGTCTACGTACCGTGGCGAAACCGGTAAAAGAAGTTACCCCAGAGATTCAAAAGTTCGTTGATGACATGATTGAAACCATGTACGACGAAGAAGGTATCGGCCTTGCGGCAACGCAAGTGGATTTCCACCAGCGCATCGTTGTTATCGATATTTCAGAAACACGTGACGAACCTATGGTTCTAATCAACCCTGAAATTACCGACAAACGTGGCGAAGATGGTATCGAAGAAGGCTGTCTGTCTGTACCAGGCGCTCGAGCTCTAGTACCTCGCGCTGCAGAAGTAACGGTTAAAGCATTAGACCGTGACGGCAACGAATTCACATTCGACGCTGACGACCTTCTGGCTATCTGTGTTCAGCACGAACTTGACCACCTAGAAGGCAAGTTGTTTGTTGATTACCTATCGCCACTAAAGCGTAAACGTATCCAAGATAAGCTAGCGAAGATTAAACGTTTCAACGAGAAACAGGGTTAATCACCGCTGCTATTACTAAATTAGAAGGAAGCCTACCTTGAGTCAGTCTTTAAGAATTGTCTTCGCAGGTACTCCGGATTTCGCCGCCCGTCACTTGGCGGCGTTGTTGTCTTCGGAGCATGAAGTTATTGCTGTTTACACACAGCCAGATCGCCCAGCAGGCCGCGGTAAAAAACTGACTGCGAGTCCAGTAAAAAACATCGCACTTGAAAACAATATTCCGGTTTACCAACCAGAAAACTTCAAGTCAGATGAGGCTAAGCAAGAGCTAGCGGATTTGAATGCTGACATCATGGTGGTTGTCGCTTACGGCTTATTGCTTCCGCAGGTTGTATTAGATACGCCTCGCTTAGGTTGTATCAACGTACATGGCTCTATCCTACCGCGCTGGCGTGGTGCTGCTCCGATTCAACGCTCTATTTGGGCGGGTGATAAAGAGACCGGCGTAACGATCATGCAGATGGATATCGGCCTAGATACTGGTGATATGCTAAGTATCGCAACGCTACCAATTGAAGCGACAGATACCAGCGCTTCTATGTACGAAAAGCTAGCAGGCCTTGGCCCTGATGCGCTTGTTGAGTGTTTATCTGACATCGCTTCTGGTAAAGCGGTGGCTGAAAAGCAAGACGACGAGCTTGCTAACTACGCCAAGAAGCTAAGCAAAGAAGAAGCGCGTATCAACTGGAGTGATGACGCTGCGCATATTGAGCGCTGCGTTCGTGCCTTCAACCCATGGCCAATGAGCCACTTTGAAGCTGCTGAGAACAGCATTAAAGTATGGCAAAGCCGTGTGGCAGAGCAAGCTTCTGATAAGCCTGCAGGTACCATTCTGCAAGCCGATAAAACTGGTATCTATGTAGCGACAGGGCAAGGCGTACTTGTTCTCGAACAACTGCAAGTTCCAGGTAAAAAAGCCATGTCAGTTCAGGATATCTTGAACTCACGTGCAAGCTGGTTTGAAGTTGGTACTCAACTTTCTTAATCCGCTTTTAAAGCTGTTAATTACGCAGCTTAGAAAACCTTTACGAGGGCAGAGATGCCCTCATGTATTCAAATAAATATTCGGTACCCCTCATGAATGTTCGCGCTGCTGCTGCAAATGTCCTATTCCAAGTTGTCGATAAAGGCCACTCTCTTTCACACGCTCTCCCTGCGGCTCAAAAAACGATCCGTCCGCGAGACCATGCTCTACTGCAAGAGATTTGCTACGGCGCACTTCGTTACCTGCCTCGTTTAGAGTCAATCGCTAACGAACTAATGGAAAACCCGCTTAAAGGTAAAAAGCGTGTATTCCACCACCTAATCTTGGTGGGCATTTACCAACTAAGCTTCATGCGTATCCCTTCGCATGCCGCGGTTGCTGAAACGGTTGAGGGTACTAAAACACTGCGTGGCCCAAGCCTGAGTGGTTTGATCAACGCTGTACTACGTAGCTACCTACGTGACCAAGAAGAACTAGACGAGAAAGCCGTTAGCCACAATGCAGGCAAATACGGCCACCCAAGCTGGATTCTAAAAATGCTTCAAGAGAGCTACCCAGATCAATGGGAGCAACTGGTTGAAGCAAACAACAGCAAGGCACCAATGTGGCTGCGCGTTAACCGCCAACACCACACTCGTGACGAGTATGTTGAGCTGCTTAAAAACGAAAACATTGAATACACATTGCACCCTGAAGCAGCCGATGCCATAAAATTAGCTGCACCTTGTGATGTTACTTTGCTTCCTGGCTTCGACAGAGGTTGGGTATCTGTGCAAGACGCTGCTGCTCAGCTTTCGGTTGATTACCTAACACCAAAAGATGGTGAGCTGATCCTAGATTGCTGTGCTGCGCCAGGTGGTAAAACGGCACACATTCTTGAGCATACCAACGATACTGAAGTGGTTGCGATTGACTGCGACATCAAACGTCTAGACCGTGTTTACGATAACCTTGAGCGTCTGCAACTGCGTGCCGACGTAATTTGTGGCGATGCTCGCTACCCTGAAGAGTGGTGGATGGGTGATAAGTTCGACCGTATTCTGCTTGATGCACCTTGTTCAGCGACTGGCGTAATTCGCCGTCACCCTGACATCAAGTGGCTACGTCGTGCATCTGACATTGACGCGCTGGCTGAACTGCAAAGCGAGATTATGGATGCTATGTGGCGTCAGCTGAAAGAAGGCGGCACCATGGTTTATGCGACATGTTCTATCACGCCGCAAGAAAACGTGCTGCAAGTGAAAGCATTCCTAGCACGTACAGAGAACGCAACGCTGGTTGGGTCTGATATCGAAAATCCGGGTCGTCAAATACTGCCTGGGGAAGAAGATATGGATGGCTTCTACTACGCAGTTCTAGTAAAACAGGCATAACAACTAACAGCGGCTAAGAATTTATTTCTTAGCCGCTGTTTCTTTCTAGTGCATTATCGAAGCAAAATGCACGCACTAGAATTACCACGGCAAAAATAAGAGAAAGGCTATGAAGATCATTATCCTAGGTGCTGGACAAGTTGGCGGTACCCTTGCTGAAAACCTAGTTGGTGAAAACAACGACATCACCATTGTCGACCGTAATGCTGACCGACTTCGTGAACTTCAGGATAAGTACGACCTTAGGGTTGTAAACGGTTATGCCAGCCACCCAAACACACTACGTGAAGCAGGTGCGCAAGATGCCGACATGTTGGTTGCCGTAACCAATATGGACGAAACCAATATGGCTGCGTGTCAGGTTGCTTTCTCTCTTTTCAATACGCCAAACCGAATTGCTCGTATTCGTTCTCCTCAATACCTAGAAGAAAAAGAAGCACTATTCAAATCAGGTGCTATCCCAGTAGACCACCTGATCGCACCCGAAGAGCTAGTGACCAGCTACATCGAACGCCTGATTCAATATCCAGGTGCATTGCAGGTTGTGAGCTTTGCTGAACAGAAAGTTAGCCTAGTAGCAGTAAAAGCCTACTACGGTGGTCCACTGGTCGGTAACGCCCTATCTGCTTTGCGTGAGCACATGCCGCACATCGATACGCGTGTTGCGGCTATCTTCCGTCAAGGTCGCCCTATTCGCCCACAAGGCACCACCATTATTGAAGCCGATGATGAAGTGTTCTTTGTAGCGGCAAGTAACCATATCCGCTCAGTGATGAGTGAGCTGCAACGCCTAGAGAAACCGTACCGCCGCATCATGATTGTCGGTGGTGGTAACATTGGTGCAAGCTTGGCTAAACGCCTTGAACAGAGCTACAGCATCAAACTTATCGAGCGCAGTTACACTCGTGCCGAGAAGTTGTCTGAAGAATTAGAAAACACCATCGTCTTCTGTGGTGATGCCGCAGACCAAGAGCTGCTGACCGAAGAGAACATCGATCAAGTGGACGTGTTCATTGCCCTAACCAATGAAGATGAAACCAACATCATGTCAGCGATGCTGGCTAAGCGAATGGGTGCCAAGAAGGTAATGGTACTGATTCAGCGTGGTGCTTACGTCGACCTTGTTCAGGGTGGTGTGATTGATATTGCTATCTCTCCACAACAAGCGACCATTTCTGCGCTACTCACTCACGTTCGTCGTGCTGATATTGTAAACGTATCATCTCTGCGTCGCGGCGCTGCTGAAGCGATCGAAGCGATTGCTCACGGTGACGAAACCACATCTAAAGTGGTTGGCCGAGCTATTGGCGACATCAAACTACCACCGGGTACCACTATTGGTGCGATTGTTCGCGGAGAAGAGGTGCTTATCGCGCACGATAGAACCGTTATCGAACAAGATGACCACGTAGTTATGTTCCTAGTGGACAAGAAATACGTACCTGATGTTGAGTCTCTATTCCAACCGAGCCCGTTCTTCTTATAGCCTTGTTCTCGTAAGCTTGTTCTCACAACCTTCTTCTTGTGAGAACGACGCTTCGGCACAAAGCTGTAATCAATTAAAGCTATGGTCTATTAAGCTATGGTCAACTTTCGTCCGATATTATTAGTGATAGGGTTAGTGTTATCAAAACTCGCCCTTTTCATGTACATCCCTACATTGGTTGCCTTTTTTACAGGCACCGGTGGCTTCCTCGAGTTTGGTCAGTCGGTAGTGATCACGCACATAGTGGCGTTCATCTGCTTGAGTTTAGGCCGTTCAGCTAAGTTCCGACTTGGGGTACGGGACATGTTCCTGATCACCTCTCTGGTATGGACGATTGCCAGTGCCTTTGCTGCACTGCCGTTTGTCTTCATCAACCACATCAGCTTCACCGACGCCTATTTTGAAACCATGTCTGGTATCACCACGACTGGCTCAACTGTATTGAGCGGCTTAGACAGCATGGCACCAAGCATTCTGTTGTGGCGCTCTATACTGCAATGGTTAGGCGGCATCGGCTTCATCGTTATGGCGGTAGCGGTTCTGCCAATGCTTAACGTCGGTGGCATGCGCCTATTCCAAACCGAGTCCTCCGATTGGTCAGATAAAAGCAGCCCACGAGCGAAAACGGTCGCGAAGAACATCGTGGCGGTTTATCTGGTCCTGACTGGCTTATGCATCATTAGCTATCTGTTTGCAGGCATGGGCATCTTTGATGCGATCAATCACGCCTTCACAACACTGTCGACGGGTGGTTACTCAACATCAGATAGCTCAATGAACCACTTCTCTAACAGTGCTCACTGGGTGGGAACCCTGTTCATGTTCCTAGGTGGTTTGCCGTTCTTACTGTTTGTTGGCGCACTGCGTGGTAGAAAACTCTCAATCCTCTACAAAGACGCTCAAGTGAGAGGTTTCACGTATCTATTCTTGGTCACCAGTGCCGTAATATCGACATGGCTGGTGGTTAGGGATGACTACACCATCATGGATGCAATGCGTGTTTCGATGTTCAACATAGTGTCAGTCGTCACCACAACCGGTTTTGGCTTAGAAGACTTCACCGCGTGGGGCGCACTACCGACTACCTTGTTCGCGTTTTTAATGATGGCGGGCGCGTGCTCGGGGTCAACCTCTGGCGGTATCAAAATCTTCCGCTTCCAGATCGCGATGACCATGCTTCATAAACAAATGATGAAGCTGATCCACCCATCTGGTGTCTTTGTTCAGCGCTATAACCAACGCCCAGTGAATGACGACATTGTGCGCTCACTAGTCGCATTTGGTTTGATGTTCTTTATTACGATTATCTTAATTGCAGGTGGCTTGAGTGCGATGGGACTTGATCCTGTGACCAGTATATCTGGCGCTATCACAGCCGTTGCCAACGTTGGTCCTGGCATGGGCAGTGTGATCGGTCCAACCGGGAATTTTGCGCCGCTGCCAGACGCTGCAAAGTGGTTATTAAGCCTTGGTATGTTGATGGGAAGACTCGAGATACTGACGCTGATCGTTCTATTCTTCCCAGCCTTCTGGCGACGCTAATTGCACGAATATTTAAGGAAAAAGAGATGAAATCATACCTACTTATCGCAAGCGCACTGCTGAGCAGTTCAGCCTTCGCCGACCAAATGGTGACTCTACAAGATGGAAAACAAGTACTGCTGAAAGACGACTTTACGTGGCAGTACGTGGCACAGAAACAAGCGGAAGAAGTAGCGACAACTTCAGAGATCGCCGAGCCTGTCGCAGCAGTACCCGTAGTCGCTGTCCCAGTTACGACGAACACGCGTGGCACTACGATTGTAGTGAATAGTAAAAAGCCAAGCTTACAGCTGTCTCAATCAGGAGTGGATGTTGTATTGGGTGCAAGTCGCTATGAAGGTGGTGAACTTATCATTCCGACAGCCATCACCAACCAAGGCACTCAAGCTGTCATTTTAGTATCACTTAACATCAGCGTATTTACTGCAGAAGGTACGTTGTTGGCAGAAGAAGAAATTGCTGTATGGAAATCAATCAAACGTATGGCTGACACATACTTGCGACCAAAAACAGGTGAAGAAGGCAAGCTAATCAAGATCGACCTAGAACAACACCCTGAATATCAGATTAAAGCTGAGATTACTGAAGTACTGGCTCGCTAAACCGGAGTCACGTACAGATAGATAGCGAAGAAATGGCAAGCGCAACCCGCCAATACAAACAAGTGCCAGATTGCATGGTTGTAAGGGATGCGTTTTGCAACATAGAAAATCACACCCAGCGAATAGATCACCCCGCCAACCGCTAACAACACCAAACCACCTATATCGATGTTCATCGCTAATTGATAAACAACAATCAAAGATAGCCAGCCCATCGCTAAGTAAATGAACAGCGATAAGCGCTTGAATCGGTAAACGAAGGCAATCTTCATGATGATACCGACCAGCGCAATTCCCCAAATAACCGCCATCAAGCCCATCGCCAATGGGGTTCTTAAGCCAACCAATAAAAACGGCGTGTAGCTACCTGCGATCAGTAAATAAATCGCACAGTGATCGAGGGTTTTTAGTAAACGCTTAGTTTTTTCTGTGGTGATCGAGTGATAAAGCGTGGAAGCAAGAAAGAGCAGGATAATGCTGCTGCCATAGATTGTCATACTGGCAACCGTCAACATGTCGGCTTGGTAATCAAACGCGCGAATCAGTAGCAAGATCAAACCAATAACGCCAAGCACGACGCCCAAGCCGTGGGTTATCGCATTAGCGCGTTCTTCGATGTCGCTGTATTCGCTAGCTGATGATGCAGACATGAGTATCCTACTAGAGTAAATGTTCAATTGACCTAGTATTGCACATTAAGCTTACACGTGTAAGCTTAAATTTTTATGACAGCTTTTATGACATCAATGACGCCTAAACAGTGTGATAAGGCTAGGCTCTCTAAAGCTAAAGAACCAAAAAGCGAATTAAGAGGCGCTATCTAGATACTCAAGTACCATCTTGCCGGCTTCTTCTGGAGAGGTATCGAGTGGCACACTCAATTGACGCTGTAGCTGGCCCACTCCCAATAAACTCGCCAACATGCCTTTGGCACCGTCGCGATTGCGATCTATCTCAAACCAAAGCTTAAGCTCAGTTTCGTCACGATGGGCAACAACTTCAAGCTCACGCCAGCGGCCATGATAAGGACCCGTAGTCGGCACAAACTCAAACTCTTGTACAAATGGCAGTTCAAAGCCTTCTACCGCTTCACACTCCACTTGGCGAATGCGCAGCCCTTGAGCTTCAAGTTCGTTAAAAATACCATCGAGGAGTGCATCAGGACGAACCGTTAAGATGTCTTTATCCGATGGATCAATTGCCATCGCAATATCCAACCCGGTTTCTAGCCACACCTTTGAATCACCAATCGTGACCGGTGTGTTCAGCGGGACATCAAACTCACATTCAAAATCACGGGTTTCACCCGGCTGAATAACAAAGGCATACGGCAGGCTCCATTTGGCCAACGAGTATGTCTGGTGCATTCGACGTGTTTGACCACCTTCTTGCCTTTGCGAGTTCATGGTAACTTCTTTAACGTAACGACAGCACAAGTTGAGATCGATATTGTCGATCTCTTGTGGCTGAGCGCCACCATAGACATGCACAATAATGCTCGCCTTCTTACCTGGATAAAGCACTTCCTGTTGCAATACAGAATCCACCTTGGCAGATCCAATTCCAAAACTTGCTAACGTTTTCTTTAAGAACGACATATGCACCTCCTTTAAAGCATCATCTTAAGCCTGAAAGAGGTTCAAACTCAAATATACTGCTCACACTATTTTAGCTCTAATATCGTTTAATTATCACTCAGGCGTCGATCGATAACTTAGATAGTGATAATCTAAGCCTTGATATGCATACATATCATTATCCTGATTTATTCTTCGGATTGGCGAAAGCCAGACGAGTAACGCTTCAAGCAATTGAAGTGGAGCTCATGGTAAATCAGGCCATTAGATTGGCAATGGATATGCCTGACCGTTAGGTAAATTAATGCGCCCAACAGCTGTCAGGTTCTCGCACACCAACCGTAGTGCGATGCGTCGTCGTAGTGGCTTTGTTGCTGCTCCAACGGCTAAGAAATTGGCTCCTACAATGACTCTAGTTGAGAAGACTGCTTTATTAGCACCGACTACAACAAAAGTGATTAAAGCCGCTTAACAAAAAGCGCAGTTTTTACTGCGCTTTTTTCTTGCCCGCTTCCATCTTGAAATGTGTTTACACATTGGTATTCCCTACCCGATTTGATACCTTAGCCACAAATCATTATAAAATTTGTGGAGAAATAAAGTATGAAGTGTCACCGCATTGAAGAACTGCTTGAACTGATGGAGCCTGAGTGGCAGAAAGATCAAGAGCTTAACCTATTAGAGTTCATCATTAAGCTATCAAAAGAAGCGGGCTACCAAGGCAAGCTTGAAGAACTGACTGACGATGTTCTTATCTACCACCTAAAAATGCGCAACAGCGAAAAAGATGAAATGATCCCAGGCCTGAAAAAAGACCAAGAAGATGATTTCAAAACCGCAATTCTAAAAGCACGTGGCCTTCTTTAGTCGCCCATTTGTTTAGAACTCAATTGCCGTATAGATAAAACACTCAATTTAAAAAGCGACCGCCAGGTCGCTTTTTTGTTTCTGTTCGCTATTTTTTCGTCACAACTGTTATGACTTTTGTTGTTAAAGGTTGATAGCGTTAAAGAAATGAGAACAAGATTGTCGCTATAATCGCCATCCATAAGAATCTTCTAAAATAATAAGAGTGAGTGCGATAACAACAAATGCACCAAGCTCAATTTCAACAGGTTCTCTAAACCATACTTTCAAGTAATGTCGTCATGCCCGATTTAACCGGGCAAACAAGCCACAAAAAGGATAGTTCATGAGTCAGGATAAAATCGATATCAAAGATGTGACTCCTAAAACCTTTAACCCGAAAACACATAAAGGTAATGGAGATCGATTTAACCCAAGTAACCGAATCTATGTTCGAGAAAGCAAAGGTAAATTCCAACAACTGCGTCGTTATGGCGGTTGGTTCTTACTTTTACTTTTTGCGCTTATCCCATGGATTCCATTTGGTGAACGCCAAGCGATCTTGCTCGATATCGGCAACCAACAGTTCAACTTCTTTGGCACCACCTTATACCCGCAAGATCTGACCCTACTCGCGATCCTATTTATGATTGCCGCGTTTGGCTTATTCTTCATAACCACCTTCTTAGGCCGTGTCTGGTGTGGCTATTTATGCCCGCAAACCGTCTGGACCTTCATGTACATTTGGTTCGAAGAGAAACTAGAAGGTGCTGCCAATAAACGAAGAAAACAAGACTCGGGCAAACTAACGAGCAATTTAATCCTCAGAAAAACCCTCAAACACATTGCGTGGTGGGCGATTGCCATTGCGACGGGCTTAACCTTTGTTGGTTACTTCATCCCAATTAAAGAGTTAGTGGTTGGCTTCTTTACCTTTAACTCGTCTTTCTGGCCGGTGTTTTGGGTACTGTTCTTTGCTGGGTGTACTTATGCCAATGCTGGTTGGATGCGCTCGATTGTTTGTCTGCACATGTGTCCTTACGCGCGTTTCCAATCGGCAATGTTCGACAAAGACACCTTCATCGTGGGCTACGATTCAGAACGCGGTGAAAGCCGTGGCCCTCGCTCTCGTAAAGCCGATCCAAAAGAGCTTGGTCTAGGCGACTGTATTGACTGTAATCTATGTGTTCAAGTGTGCCCAACGGGTATCGATATCCGTGACGGCCTGCAATATGAGTGTATTAACTGCGGCGCGTGTATTGATGCCTGTGACAACACCATGGAGCGTATGGGCTACGAGAAAGGCCTGATCAACTACACCACCGAGCACAGACTTGAAGGTCACTCGACCAAGGTAATGCGTCCTAAACTGTTGGGCTATGGCGCCATCTTGATCGTGATGCTGGGCTTGTTCTTCGCCCAAATCGCGAGCGTTGATCCTGCCGGCCTAAGCGTTCTGCGTGACCGAAACCAGTTGTTCAGAGTCAATAACCAAGGGTTGGTTGAAAACACCTACACCTTGAAAGTGATCAACAAGACTCAACAAGAGCAAGAGTACAAGCTCGATGTTAGCGGACTGCCCGATTCTATCTGGTACGGCAAACAGACGATTACTGTCGATCCAGGCGAGGTTTTGAACCTACCTATCAGTTTAGGCGCCGACCCAGAAAAACTGAGCTCACCAGTTTCGACAATTCAGTTTATACTCTCGGATAATGAAGAGTTTACGATGGAAGTCGAAAGCCGCTTTATCAAGAAGCTCTGATACCAGCCTCCTTAGCGCTTGGTATAACAACCCAATAAATGGAAAAAGGCTCAGTAATGAGCCTTTTTTATTCTATGACGATGCAAGCCTTTAATTTTGATAACCTGACTCCTGACTTCATGTGGTACGCACTGGAGAGTATTGGAGTTCGTGCTGAATCCGGGCTTCTCGCTCTCAACAGTTACGAAAATCGGGTCTATCAATTCACCGATGAAGACCGTAAACGCTACGTCGTTAAGTTTTATCGTCCGCAGCGCTGGAACAAAGCCCAGCTCCAAGAAGAGCACGACTTCGCGTTAGAACTGATTGAACAAGAGATGCCTGTCGCTCCACCAATGCGAGTCAACGGTGAAACCTTGCATGAATATCAAGGCTACCTGTTTGCATTGTTCGAAAGCGTTGGCGGCAGACAGTATGAAGTCGACAATCTAGATCAACTGGAAGGCGTTGGACGTTTTCTGGGTCGTATTCATAAAGCCAGCGCGGGAAGAACATTCCAACATCGCCCGACCATCAGCTTAGATGAATACCTTTATCAGCCACGTAAGATTCTAGAGAACTCTCAGTTTATCCCGACACACCTAGAAAAAGCGTTCTTCAATGACGTAGACCTTCTGATAAAAGAGCTAGAGAGTCAGTGGCCGAGCAACATTGACAACATCCGCCTGCATGGTGATTGCCACCCAGGCAACATCTTGTGGCGCGATGGACCAATGTTCGTCGATCTTGATGACGCACGTAATGGCCCTGCGATACAAGATCTGTGGATGCTACTCAACGGTGAACGCCAAGATAAACTGATGCAACTCGATATTCTGCTAGAGAGTTATCAAGAGTTTTGCGATTTTAATACCTCGCAACTGAAACTAATCGAACCACTACGCGGTCTACGTATGGTGCATTACATGGCATGGTTAGCGAAGCGATGGCACGATCCAGCGTTTCCATTAGCCTTCCCGTGGTTTAATGATCCGAAATATTGGGAGCAACAAGTACTTGCTTGTAAAGAGCAAATTGCTACCCTGCAAGAGCCACCACTTTCGTTAATGCCTCAGTGGTAACAGCAATCGCAACATACAACTAGATAAAAATTCAAACATAATGGAGATTGGATAAATGAAAAAGCTATTCGCATTTTTCTCATTGATCATGTTGAGCCTTTCAGCTCACGCTGCGAAATTTAACGAAGGTGAACACTACAAAGTTCTCGATCTAGAAGCATCAAAAAAACCAATGGTGACAGAGTTCTTCTCTTTTTACTGCCCACACTGTAATAGCTTTGAGCCAATCATCCAGCAGCTAAAACAGCAGCTACCTAAAGACGCTAAGTTACAGAAGAACCATGTTTCATTCATGGGTGGCAACATGGGTCTGCCAATGAGCAAAGCTTACGCGACCATGATTGCACTGAAAGTTGAAGACAAAATGGTACCAGTGATGTTTAACCGCATCCACACCATGAACAAGCCACCACGTGATGAAGCCGAATTGCGTCAAATCTTCCTAGATGAAGGCGTTGATGCTAAGAAATTCGATGCGGCATACAACGGCTTTGCTGTAGATTCTATGGTTCGTCGCTTCGACAAAGCATTCAAAGACAGCGGCCTTTCTGGCGTACCAGCAGTCATAGTGAATAACCGCTACCTAGTAGAAGCTCAAGGTATCAGCTCTCTTGATGAGTACTTCGAGCTCGTTAACTTCTTATTGAAGAAGTAAGCCATTGATGAAAGGAAGCTTCGGCTTCCTTTTTTACTAGTTCAAAAATCATCATTGATAAATAATCAGCCAAAAAACGTAGTACTTTACTGATATTAATAACCCGTCCTAAGAATCGGTGGGCAAGGAGCCCTTAAATGAACATAAAAATAACTCTCCTGGCATTGAGCGTTGCTACTGCGCCCGCGTTTGCCAAGCTTGCTGATGAGCCAGGTTTCAGTGGTGAAATATCTATCAACACCGGTGTCACTTCTTCGACCTCAAATTTTAATACCGACGCTGACAGTAAGATCGCCTCAACCAATCAAAAAGCTTCGTCTGAGAGCTCGTTTTTAGTTGCACCTCTCGGCAGCATTGCTTACACCTTTGGTGAAAAGCTGAACCACCAGGTTTACACAGGTACCGCTCGTGATGACGTAGCGACAGGTACTGTAGTGCTAGAGGTTGGTTACAAATACCAGCTTGAGTCTGGCATGGTGATCGACGCTTCACTGCTGCCAACCATTATGTCGGGTGAAACTTGGGCTGATCCGTACAACACCACATCAGCTCGCACGAAGACCGATGAAACTGGCAATGCGTTTCGTTTGAAGCTAAGCAACATTGTGGGGTCAGCTTTCTCGCTAGACATGGCCTACGCCACCAAAGATGTGGAAGAAGATCGCGTTGAAGAAGCACTAAAACGCGACGCCGATACCTTCTACCTGAAAGGTCAATATCGCCAGCCGATTAGCCGTACTATGATGCTGGTACCGTCTTTGATTTATCAATCAAGTGATGCGGACGGCGATGCAGCATCGTTCGAGCAGTTCGGTGGTGAGGTCAGCTTATTTGGTGGTATGGGACGTCACCAATACGCACTAACGGCGGGTTACAACCAACGCTCTTATGATGCAAGCAGCATCACTTTCCAAAAGAAACGCAGCGACGACAACATCAATCTATTCGCCGCCTATGAATATGATCAATTCATGGATTGGGAAAACTGGTCGTTCGTATCTCTTGCGGGTTACGGCACTAGCGATTCCAATATCACCTTCTACGACGAGTCTCAATACATCGTTTCAGTTGGCTTGAACTACAAATTCTAACTCCAGCCAGCGCCAATAAATTATCAAACCAAAGCCTGCTCACTGAAGCAGGCTTTTTTGTTTGTATACCAATCACAGTAAATAAATGGCCAGTTGTTTACTACCATTAGCATGACTACACAGCTTGTGCCGTGAGTTGCTTCAATAATCTATCCATAGCTCGATAGCCCAACGCTTCTGATAGGTGTTTCTTTTCGATCTGCTCGTTACCGTCAAGGTCGGCAATGGTTCGTGCTACCTTAATGATTCGATGATAAGCACGAATCGACAGACCCAATCGATGCAGTGCAGTCTCGAGAAACTCCGCATCTTCACGTCGCAATGGGCAATACTTCTCTATTTCTCGACTACCGAGCAGTGCATTCGATTTATGGTTTCTAGATAGCATGGTTTGACGAGCCTGTTTGACCCTTTGTTTTACGACTTGGGTGGTTTCACCACGATCGCCACCTTCAGCCAACATCCCTTTAGGCAGTAGTGGGATCTCTAACGACATATCAAAGCGATCAAGCAATGGCCCAGACAATCGATTAAGATAACGCAAAATGATCTGCGGATTAGCGCGTGCTTGATTGCCTTCGTAATAACCAGTCGGGCTTGGATTCAAGGCGCCGACCAACTGAAAGCGAGCAGGGAAACGAGTCTTACCTGCCGCGCGTGAAATAATAATCTCGCCCGACTCTAGCGGCTCGCGCAGTGAATCGAGCACCTTGCGTTCAAACTCCGGCATCTCATCTAGAAACAGTAATCCATTATGCGCCAGAGAGATCTCACCGGGGCGAGGGACTGACCCACCTCCCACTAATGCAGCCATCGAACTCGAATGGTGAGGTGAACGAAATGGCCTCTGCTTCCAATTGTATTGATTGATCTCTTGCTGCGTTAGCGAGGCCACCGATGCGGTTTCCATCGCCTCGTCATCACTCATCTCCGGTAACAAATCGCGTAACCGAGAGGCGAGCATGGTTTTTCCGGTTCCCGGAGGGCCAAGGAACAGTAAGTTATGGTTGCCAGCGGCTGCTATCTCCAGAGCTCGCTTGCCTTGTTGTTGACCGATAATATCTTGAAGGTCGCGAAGCACTGAAACATCAGCCTGATGATGCTCCGTTCGATATAGGCCAAGCTGAGCCTGTCCACACATGTCAGCGCAAACCTCCAACAAGGTTTGCGCTGATTTATGGGCTCCCTTGCCCACCAACGCTGCCTGATCACCGTTATGATGTGGGACAACTAAGCATCGTTCGACGCTATCGGCGGCTAACGTCGCTGGCAACACACCCTTTACTGAACGTAGCTCTCCTGACAACGCCAACTCACCGATGAATTCATGCTGAGCTATTTTTGATGTCGGTAGCTGATCCGATGCCACTAAAATCCCAAGCGCGATTGGCAGGTCGAAACGACCTCCTTCCTTGGGTAAATCGGCAGGGGCGAGGTTGACCGTGATTCTTTTGGATGGAAACTCAAAGCGGGAATTGATGATCGCGCTTCTCACTCGATCTTTAGATTCCTTGACCGTTGTTTCAGGTAGCCCCACCAGCGTAAAGCCAGGCATTCCGTTGCTTATATGCACCTCAACGGTCACTTCTGGCGCCTCTACACCCACACTAGCTCGACTATGAATTATCGCGAGTCCCATAACTTTCCTTTGTCTTTGATTTAAAAGTATTCACTCTGGATATTCGTTGCTCACCAAAGCTATAAGGTTGTTATATAGCTTGGTGGAATGGTGTTTTAATGTGAAAAAAGAATGACATTTTCCTTGTCATGCGGCAGATTTGTGTGATAACACTAGAGATGTAGACATTTACTGAAGACAATAAACGAGAAAACTCGAATATTATGATTTTTAACGCTCGCATTTACGCACTGATTAACCTGATTATCGTAGTCATTATTAAGACTGCGCGGGGGCGAGTGGGAAGAAAGTAACCACGAATTAGAAAAAACCCCCGCACTGACAAGTCCGGGGGTTTTTTCTAATTTAAACATTCGATTTTTATATTTTTGAGCATTTTCGGCTTTGCCGATTTACAGGAAGAATGGGAGCACAAGATGTGCAGAGACAAAGGAAACAGTTACCAAAATAAAGGTAATACGGGAGAATTCCGATGAAAGGCGCAGAACTAGTCGTATCCGCACTCAAGCAACAAGGAATTGAGACCGTATTTGGTTACCCAGGTGGTGCCATCATGCCAATCTACGATGCACTCTATGACGGCGGGGTTGAACATATCCTATGTCGCCATGAGCAAGGCGCTGCTATGGCCGCGATCGGCATGGCTCGAGCAACACAAGATGTCGCTGTTTGTATGGCAACGTCTGGCCCAGGTGCAACCAACCTAGTCACTGGCCTTGCTGATGCCTTTATGGACTCTATCCCAATGGTTGCAATCACAGGTCAGGTTGCAAGTTCCCACATTGGTACCGATGCATTCCAAGAAATGGATGTGATTGGTATGTCTCTGTCATGTACTAAACACAGCTACCTAGTGACTGATATTGAAGATCTTGCTCCAACCCTCGCTGAAGCGTTTGTGGTTGCGAAGTCTGGTCGTCCTGGCCCGGTTATCGTCGATATCGCTAAAGATGTTCAACTGGCAGAAGCTCCAGTTAACTCTCTTCCTGAATTTACTCCACCCGCAATTCCTGTTTCAACAACTGATGCCATTGAACAGGCGCAGTACTTCTTATCTCAAGCAACCCGTCCTGTTTTATACGTAGGTGGTGGTGTTCAACTTGCTAAAGCAACCGATGCGGTTCGTGAGTTTTTACGCCTTAACCCAATGCCAGCCGTAAGCACACTAAAAGGCTTGGGAACTATCGAACGTGATGACCCACACTACCTTGGCATGCTGGGTATGCACGGCACCAAAGCCGCTAACCTTGTAGTTCAAGAGAGTGACCTACTGATTGTTGTCGGTGCCCGTTTTGATGACCGAGTAACAGGCAAACTCGATACCTTTGCGCCACACGCGAAGGTTATCCATATCGATATCGATGCAGCAGAGTTCAGCAAACTGCGTCTTGCCAATGCGCCAATTCGCGGTGACATCAACAAGATCATGCCTCAACTAGAGCTAAGCCAAGACATCTCCTCTTGGGTTCACCACTCAGAAGGGCTTCGTAGCTCATTCAAATGGCGTTACGACCACCCTGGCGATCTGATCTTTGCCCCACTGTTGTTGAAGCAACTATCAGATATGATGCCAGCAAGTTCTATGGTTTCGACCGATGTCGGCCAACACCAAATGTGGGCAGCTCAGCACATTCAGCCTCGCGATCCACAAAACTTCATCACCTCTGCCGGTTTAGGCACCATGGGCTTTGGCTTACCAGCTGCAATGGGTGCATCGGTTGGACGTCCTGATGACCAATCTATACTTATCTCTGGTGACGGTTCGTTCATGATGAACATTCAAGAGCTTGGCACCTTAAAGCGTCGTCAGGTCCCAGTGAAGATGGTACTGCTTAATAACTCTCGCTTGGGCATGGTTCGCCAATGGCAATCGCTGTTCTTTGATGGCCGCCACAGTGAAACTATCTTGGATGACAACCCTGATTTCGTGATGCTCGCGAAAGCGTTCGACATCCCGGGCAAAACCATCACTCGTAAAGAAGAAGTAGAACCAGCATTGAAAGAGATGCTAGAGAGCAAAACCGCTTACCTACTTCATGTTCTTATCGATGAAGAAGAAAACGTATGGCCACTAGTACCGCCAGGTGCTTCAAACAGTGAGATGTTGGAGAACACATAACATGAAAAGATACCTATTAGACATCAAAGCCGATGATAAGCCTGTACTACTAGAGCGTGTTCTTCGTGTTATCCGCCACCGTGGCTTCATTGTTAAGCAAGTTGCGGGCACTCAAAACCACGAAAGCAAAGTGGCGAGTGTTGAGATCATCGTAGACAGTGACCGTCCGATCTCTTTCTTGGTCAATCAAATCGAAAAGCTGTGGGATGTGCGTACCGTTGACGTTATCTCTATCAGCCGTAATGAACTGCCAAACAACAACTTACAACAAAAGATAAACGCATAGGGAACCGCAAACATGACAGCTAAAACAGCAGACTATATTTGGTTTAACGGTGAGATGGTTCCTTGGGCAGAGGCGAACGTTCACGTCCTGACTCACGCAATGCACTACGGTACTTCTGTGTTTGAAGGTGTTCGTTGCTACAACACACCAAAGGGGCCGGTTATCTTCCGTCACCCTGAGCATGCTAAGCGCCTAAAAGACTCAGCAAAAATCTACCGCTTCCCTATTCCTTACACTGAGGAAGAAATTATGGAAGCAACTCGCGAAACGCTACGCCAAAATAAGCTAGAGTCAGCGTACATCCGCCCTCTAGGTTTCGTAGGTAACGTTGGTTTAGGTGTCTGCCCGCCAGAAAATACCGAGATGGAATTGATCATCGCTGCTTTCCCTTGGGGTTCGTACCTAGGCGAAGAAGCGCTAGAAAACGGCGTTGATGCAATGATTTCTAGTTGGAACCGTGCAGCTCCAAACACGATCCCAACCGCAGCAAAAGCCGGTGGTAACTACCTATCTTCACTACTGGTTGGTGGCGAAGCTCGCCGTCATGGTTACGATGAAGGTATCGCTCTGAGTGTTGATGGCTACCTTTCTGAAGGTGCTGGCGAAAACATTTTTGTAGTACGTAATGGCGTGCTATCAACGCCACCAGCGACCAGCGCAATTCTACCGGGTATCACTCGTGATTCGATCATGACACTAGCAAAAGACATGGGTTATGAGATCCGTGAAGAGAACATTGCTCGTGAAGCACTATACCTTGCTGACGAAGTCTTCATGACAGGCACAGCAGCGGAAATCGTTCCGGTTCGCAGTGTAGACAAAATTACAGTAGGTGAAGGCAAACGCGGTCCTATCACTGAAAAAGTTCAAGCGGCTTACTTTGGTCTCTTCAATGGAACCACTGAAGATAAGTGGGGCTGGTTAGACTATGTGTACCCAGTAAACCAAGCTTCAGAAAACCAAACGCAAACAACTAAGTAAGCAACAGCCAAATATTTTATAAGGATTTAAGCAATGCCAATCTATCGTTCAGCAACGACTACCCACGGACGCAACATGGCTGGTGCGCGCGCTTTATGGCGTGCAACTGGCGTTAAAGATGATGACTTCGGGAAGCCAATCATCGCGGTTGTAAACTCGTTCACTCAATTCGTTCCAGGCCACGTTCACCTTAAAGACATGGGTCAATTGGTTGCGGGTGAAATCGAGAAAGCGGGTGGTATCGCTAAAGAATTCAACACCATCGCAGTGGATGATGGTATCGCAATGGGCCACGGCGGCATGCTGTACTCACTGCCATCACGTGAGCTTATCGCGGATTCAGTAGAGTACATGGTCAATGCACACTGTGCGGATGCAATGGTGTGTATCTCTAACTGTGACAAAATCACTCCGGGAATGATGATGGCTGCAATGCGCCTAAACATCCCAGTGATCTTTGTATCTGGCGGCCCTATGGAAGCAGGTAAAACCAAGCTTTCCGATCAAATCATCAAGCTAGACCTTGTTGACGCGATGATTCAGGGTGCCGATCCAACCATTTCTGATGAGCAAAGTGAGCAAGTAGAGCGCTCTGCATGTCCAACATGTGGTTCATGTTCAGGTATGTTCACGGCTAACTCAATGAACTGTCTAACTGAAGCGCTTGGCCTATCTCAACCAGGTAACGGCTCTATGCTAGCAACTCACGCTGACCGTGAAGAGCTATTCATCAATGCAGGTAAGCGCATCGTTGACCTAACTAAGCGCTACTACGAGCAAGATGACGAATCAGCACTGCCACGCAACATCGCTAACCGCGCAGCCTTTGATAATGCAATGGCGCTAGATATCGCAATGGGTGGTTCAAGTAACACAGTTCTTCACCTTTTAGCGGCGGCTCAAGAAGGTGAGATTGACTTTGATATGGGTGATATCGACGAGATGTCTCGCCGTGTTCCACACCTATGTAAGGTTGCTCCTTCAACACCTAAATACCACATGGAAGACGTTCACCGTGCTGGTGGCGTAATGGCTATCCTAGGTGAACTAGACCGTGCTGGCCTGTTAAACAACCAAACACGCACTGTACTTGGCCTAAGCATGCAAGAGCAGCTAGCTCAATACGACATCATGCAGACCGAAGACGAAGCCGTGCTTAAGTTCTTCCGTGCAGGCCCTGCGGGCATTCGTACGACTAAAGCCTTCTCACAAGATTGTCGTTGGGATCGCCTTGATGATGACCGTGTCGATGGTTGTATTCGTACCAAAGAGAACGCATTCAGCCAAGAAGGTGGCCTAGCGGTACTTTCAGGTAACATCGCCGTTGATGGTTGTATCGTCAAGACCGCGGGTGTTGATGAGGAGAACCTGAAATTCCAAGGTCCTGCAATCGTATTTGAAAGCCAAGACACGGCAGTAGACGGTATCTTAGCGGGTAAAGTAAAAGCCGGCGAAGTGGTTGTTATTCGTTACGAAGGTCCTAAAGGTGGTCCGGGCATGCAAGAAATGCTCTACCCAACTACTTACCTAAAATCTATGGGTCTAGGTAAGTCTTGTGCGCTTCTAACGGACGGACGTTTCTCTGGTGGTACTTCGGGTCTGTCTATCGGTCACGCTTCTCCAGAAGCAGCAAGTGGCGGTGTTATTGGTCTAGTGAATACTGGCGACATCATCACTATCGACATCCCTAGCCGCTCAATCACACTTGATGTGCCTGAAGCTGAGCTAGAAGCGCGTCGTGTTAAGCAAGACGCACTAGGCTGGAAACCAGAAAACCGTCAGCGTGAAGTTTCATTCGCACTGAAAGCTTACGCAAGCATGGCAACCAGTGCCGACAAAGGCGCCGTGCGTGATAAGTCTAAGCTTGAGGGCTAACTATGAGTGATGACACCTCCAGCCCCAAAAAACAAACTGGCGCAGACTATCTGCGTCAGATCCTGAGAGCGCCGGTTTACGAAGCGGCAATCGTAACACCTCTGCAAGAGATGCCGCGTTTAAGCGCGCGCATTGGTAATCAGGTTCAGCTTAAACGAGAAGACCGTCAGCCGGTCCACTCGTTCAAGCTACGTGGTGCCTACAACATGGTATCAAGCCTTTCAGAGCAACAGAAAGCTGCTGGTGTGATTGCTGCATCGGCGGGTAACCACGCTCAAGGTATGGCGCTGTCCGGTTCTAAACTTGGTATTCAAACCACGATTGTGATGCCAAAAACCACTCCTGATATCAAGGTTGATGCGGTACGTGGCTTTGGCGGTAACGTGGTTCTGCACGGCAGCAACTTTGATGAAGCGAAGGCAGAGGCTGAACGCCTTTCTGCTGAACACGGCTACACCTTTGTGCCTCCATTTGATCACCCATTGGTGATCGCTGGACAAGGCACTATGGGCATGGAGATGCTGCAGCAGAATGGTCACATGGATTACATCTTTGTGCCTGTTGGTGGCGGTGGTTTAGCTGCTGGTGTTGCTGTGCTGGTTAAACAGCTGATGCCAGAAATTAAAGTCATCGCGGTTGAACCAGAAGACTCATCTTGCTTGAAAGCAGCTCTCGATGCCGGTGAGCCAGTGGTACTGGATCAGGTCAGCATGTTTGCAGATGGCGTTGCGGTTAAGCGCATTGGCGAAGAGACCTTCCGCCTATGCCAACAGTACATCGATGGTCATATTGCCGTGTCTAGCGATGAGATCTGCTCTGCGGTAAAAGACATCTTTGAAGACACTCGTGCGATTGCTGAACCTTCGGGAGCGCTGGCTCTGGCTGGTCTCAAGAAGTTTGCTGAGCAGAACCAACTGCAAAGCAAGCAACTGGCAACGGTACTGTCTGGTGCTAACACCAACTTCCACGGTTTGCGCTATGTGTCTGAACGTTGTGAGTTGGGCGAAAAACGAGAAGGTCTACTTGCGGTGACTATTCCAGAGCGACAAGGTGCATTCCTAGAGTTCTGTAATATTATTGGCGGCCGAGCGGTGACGGAGTTTAACTACCGCCACAACGACGAAAGCCTAGCGAATATCTTCGTTGGTGTACGTCTGCAAGGTGGTCAAGAAGAGCTCGATCACATCATTAATGACCTACGTGAAGGCGGCTACCCAGTTGTCGATCTGTCTGATGATGAGATGGCAAAACTGCACATTCGCTACATGATTGGCGGCAAACCATCGAAGCCACTGCAAGAACGTCTGTACAGCTTCGAGTTTCCAGAATATCCAGGTGCATTGATTAAATTCCTTGATACCTTAGGTACTCACTGGAATATCAGCCTGTTCAATTATCGTAACCACGGCGCCGATTACGGTCGCGTATTGTGTGGCTTCGAACTTGGTGATGATGATTTGGCTCAGTTCTCGACACACCTACGAGAGCTTGGCTATCAGTGTAAAGACGAAACCGATAACCCTTCTTACAAGTTCTTCTTGTCTTAAGAGTTAAGCTATCGAACCAAAAAGAGCGAGTTTTTACTCGCTCTTTTTATTGGCGACAATTCAGGCCAAGCACCCAAAAGATCACTTTCAAATCGATCATTAGATCGCCTTACGATGATCCAACCAATCTTGGTGAAGTTGCTCACTCGATCCTAGGTACTTCACCATCCATTCGATCAATTTATGGTTATCGTCTTTTCGCCACACCAAACAACAATGGCTCTGCGGGCTTGGTTCAGGCAAGATTTTCTCCACCAGCAAACCCTGCTCAATAATAGGAGCAGCGATATGTCTTGGCATGTAGCCCACTCCAACACCATTCTTAAGGCACTCAATCGCACTATACCAGTTAGGTAACAACAAGCGCCTTTGGTTGCCATAATGGCCGGTGTGGCGTTTAGGCAGTACGCTAGAGGTGTCATCCAAACAGATTGCAGGGAACTGACTCACGAATTCTTCATTGAGGTTTTGCTCTCGTACACATGGGTGACTTGGCGACATCACAAACGCCCAATCTAAGCGCCCCATGTCTTTTACCTCAAAGTCACCACCAACTGGAATCGCAGAAGTAGCACCAATCACAATATCCGCTCTGCCCTGTGCAATGGCTTCCCAAGAGCCGTTGAACACCTCCATGTTGATCTGGAGCTCTGCAAACTCAAAGGTTTGGTAGAACTCTTCAATCATCGGCTTCATCTTATCGAGCTTAACCACGTTATCGAGCGTTAGACGCAAAGTTTTCTTCCAACCACGCGCTGCTCGTCGAGTCTGAGCACTGACCTCTTCCATCTGTCTCAGCAATGCACGAGCCTCTTCAATGAACAACTCACCAGCTGGTGTCAGCTCTACCTTTCTTGGTAAACGTCTGAAAAGTAAAACATCCAGTTCTTGCTCAACCTGTCTAACACCGTAGCTGATCGCCGACGGTACTTTGTGCAATTGTTCAGCAGCTGCGGTAAAACTACCCAAGCGCGCCACTGTGTCGAGCATTTCTAAAGAGGATTTAGAGAACATAAGCCTTCAAATTTTTTGATTGATAACCACATATTTTAGCGTTTTATTTTATCAGGTCTGAAAAATAGAATGTCAGCATAAATAAACAGGGGCTTTCACTTCTGTATATCAAACAATTTTTTTGATGATAAAAACATCACTACCTTTAGCTTAATGGCATCTTATGAATATTTCTAAATTTCAATTGGTCTACCTTGCTGTTCTTTCAATGCTTGGCTTTATTGCGACCGATATGTACCTTCCTGCATTTAAGGCAATGGAAGTTGATTTCGCAACCGGCCCGGAGCAGATTGCTCTATCTCTAACCGTATTCCTTGGCGGTATGGCAATGGGTCAGCTTCTTTGGGGTCTGGCAAGTGACAAGTATGGTCACCGCAATACGCTGGCGGTTGGTCTTGTGATCTTTACGGCAGCTTCATTCGGCTTAGCATTCAGCACCGAGGTATGGCACCTACTGACACTACGATTCATTCAAGCAATCGGTGTATGTGCGCCTGCGGTAATCTGGCAAGCGATGGTTATCAAGCGTTATTCGCAAAGTAGCAGCCAGCAAATTTTTGCAACCATCATGCCTTTGGTTGCGTTATCTCCTGCACTAGCACCTCAATTAGGTGTATTACTGGCGGATAGCTTTGGCTGGCACAGTATCTTCATCACATTGACCTTGATGGGTGCACTGTTGGTAGCAACAACGATGGCTCAACCGAAAGAAGCGCCAGAGGTAAAACAAACATCGATCAAAACAGACATTAAGACACTTATTAAATCAAAGCCTTACATGGGTAATGTATTGATGTTTGCATCAGCTTCAGCAGCGTTCTTCGCTTACCTAACCGGTATGCCAGAAATCATGGCTCAGCTAGGTTATGAAGCAAAAGACATCGGTTTGAGCTTCATCCCACAAACGATCGCATTCATGGCGGGTGGTTACTTCGGTAAGCAAGCGGTGAAGAAGTATGGAGATGGCGTGGTGCTAAGAAATCTGATTGGTTTGTTCAGTGTTGCTGCAATGCTTATCTTCATCGCATCACAGTGGGAACTAACGTCAATCTGGCCTCTACTTGCACCTTTCTGTTTGATTGCTGTAGCAAATGGCGCACTTTACCCAATCGTAGTAAACCGTGCCCTATCAAGTGCCAAGCAAAGCCCAGCAACAGCTGCTGGTCTACAAAATAGTCTGCAAATCAGTATCAGTGGCCTATCAAGTGCATTGGTCGCGGCAATGGCTAGCCAAGCACTAAGCGCAACGGGTATTGCAGTTGTGATTTGTTTAGGTGCATTGTGGGTTGGCTATATTGTTTCGAACAAAGAGCTTTCTGAACACTTCGCGACACCAGACAACTCTCGAGTGGTCGCTGACGAGAAACAAGACTAGTTCCTAAGTTAACGAAAACAAAAAGAGCGAGATTACTCGCTCTTTTTTTATATCGATGGCTATTTAGAAAGAAACCAGTAGCTCTAACTAAATCATCTTGTTTATTACGGGACTACTTTTTCTTAGTTGGACGTTTCCAATCAGCAATCTTACGTTCTTTAGCACGGCTGATAACTAACTCATTTTCAGAAACATCGCGCGTTACTGTAGAGCCAGCACCAACGGTAGCACCATTACCAATCGTAACAGGCGCTATTAATTGGCTATCTGAACCAACGAATACGTCGTCGCCAATGATGGTCTTAAACTTATTCGCGCCATCGTAGTTACAAGTAATTGCACCCGCACCCACGTTTACACGCTGGCCAATTTCAGCATCGCCTAGATACGTTAAGTGGTTCGCTTTCGAACCCTCACCAAGACAAGTATTTTTCACTTCTACGAAGTTACCGACGTGCGAGTTATTACGCATGTCAGCGCCAGGACGTAGACGAGTAAAAGGACCAACCGTACAGTCTTCACCGACCGTTGCACCTTCAATTACGCTGTATGGACGCACGATGGTGTTGTCATCGATCTCACAGTCTTTCAAGACACAACCGGTGCCGATAACCACGTTGTCGCCAATGCTTACGCTGCCTTCGATGATAACATTAGTATCAATCTCAACATCCATACCGCACTGCAGTTCACCACGCAGATCAAAACGGCTTGGGTCGCGAAGCATTACGCCTTGCTTCAATAGCTTATCAGCTTGCTCAGCTTGGTAAGCGCGCTCTAGACGAGCAAGTTGAGAGCGGTCGTTCACGCCTTCCACTTCAATTGGGCTTACTGGGTGTACAGCTTCAACTGCACGACCTTCATCGTGAGCCGCAGCAATAACGTCAGTCAGGTAGTATTCGCCTTGTGCGTTGTCGTTACTTAGGCCAGACAACCAACGCTTCAGATCACCACCAGTAGCAACCATAACGCCGGTGTTGATCTCTTTGATAAGCTTCTGCTCATCGGTTGCATCTTTCTGCTCAACGATAGCCACAACAGGGCCATTACGACGAATAATACGTCCGTAGCCCATTGGGTTGTCTAACACGACCGTAAGTAGCGCGATGCCACCGTTTGGTTGGGCGTCTAATAGGTTTTCAATGGTTTCAGGTGAGATCAGTGGAACATCACCGTACAGTACCAATACTTTTTCATCATCAGCGAAATGTGCAGATGCTTGATCCACCGCGTGGCCTGTACCTAGCTGTTCAGCTTGCAGTGCCCAATTTACAGATTCTTCAGCTAGAGTAGCCTTCATCTGATCACCACCGTGGCCGTAAACCAGGTTGATATTTTGAGCGCCTAAACCATTACAGGTATCAATAACATGCTTCACCATTGGCTTACCTGCAAGTGTGTGCAGAACCTTTGGTGTGTTTGAATACATGCGAGTGCCTTTGCCCGCCGCGAGAATTACCGCGCTAAACTTCATTGTAAACCTATCCAACGTTATTTTTATTAAGCCGATATTGTAACCGTTTTTGGCCAAAAAATTAAATCGCAATAACCATTTAACCAGTAGTGATACGTAAAAGAAGCATTTTTGAGAATCTAAAAATGCAAAAAGGCGACCCTTAGGTCGCCTTTATCTCAGAGTCTATAATCTTAAAAAAGATTAACGACGCTGTTTTGTCAGTTCGATAACTCGTAACTGAGCAATGGCTTTAGCCAGTTCACCGGCCGCTTGTGCGAAGTCTATGTCGCCATGCTGATTTTGGATATTCTCCACAGCCTTGCGTTTAGCTTCTTCCGCCTTTGCTGCGTCTAGCTCTTCACCACGGATAGCTGTATCAGCCAGTACAGTCGCTGTACCAGGCTGAACTTCTACCATACCACCAGAAACATAAATGATTTCTTCGTGGCCGTGCTGCTTAACAATACGCACCATACCAGGCTTGATAGCGGTCAGCAGTGGAGTATGACCATGGAAAATACCAAGCTCACCCTCACTACCGGTCACCTGAAACGTCTCAACAAGGCCTGAGAAAATTTGTTTCTCTGCGCTTACAACGTCTAGGTGAAAGGTTATTGCTGCCATATCGCCTCCTAGTTAGCCTTATAGCTTCTTAGCATTCTCGATAGCTTCGTCAATTGCACCACAGTACATGAACGCTTGCTCTGGAATGTCATCGTATTCACCAGATAGAAGACCTTGGAAGCCACGTAGAGTCTCTTTAAGAGGTACGTAAACGCCTGGGTCACCTGTAAATACTTCCGCTACGTGGTAAGGCTGAGTTAGGAACTTCTCAATCTTACGAGCACGAGATACAACTTGCTTATCTTCTTCAGATAGCTCGTCCATACCTAGGATAGCAATGATATCTTTCAGCTCTTTATAGCGCTGAAGAGTAGACTGAACGCCACGAGCGATGTCGTAGTGCTCTTGTCCAACTACCAATGGATCCAGTTGACGTGAAGTAGAATCTAGCGGGTCGATCGCTGGGTAAAGACCCATAGATGCGATGTTACGGTTAAGTACAACCGTTGCATCCAAGTGAGCGAACGTTGTTGCTGGAGACGGGTCAGTCAAGTCATCCGCTGGTACGTATACCGCCTGTACAGACGTGATAGAACCAGATTTAGTTGACGTGATACGCTCTTGTAGAACACCCATTTCTTCAGCTAGTGTAGGTTGGTAACCTACCGCAGAAGGCATACGACCTAGAAGTGCTGATACTTCAGTACCTGCTAGTGTGTAACGGTAGATGTTATCAACGAACAGTAGAACGTCACGACCTTCGTCACGGAAGCGCTCTGCCATTGTTAGACCAGTCAGTGCAACACGTAGACGGTTACCTGGTGGCTCGTTCATCTGACCGTAAACCATCGCTACTTTTGATTCTTCAGGTTTTTCGATGTTTACAACACCTGCTTCCTGCATCTCAAAGTAGAAATCGTTACCTTCACGAGTACGCTCACCTACACCTGCAAATACAGATAGGCCTGAGTGTTGAAGTGCGATGTTGTTGATAAGTTCCATCATGTTAACGGTCTTACCTACACCAGCACCACCGAATAGACCGATTTTACCACCCTTAGCAAATGGACAAATCAAGTCGATTACTTTAACACCAGTTTCTAGAAGAGCTGTCTCGTTAGACTGCTCTTCGTAGCTTGGAGCTTCACGGTGAATTGCGTAATGCTCTTCAGCACCGATTTCACCACACTCATCAATCGCGTCACCTAGGACGTTCATGATACGACCCAATGTCTTAGTACCTACTGGTACTGAGATTGGAGCGCCAGTATTTTCAACTGTCAAACCACGACGTAAACCATCAGAGCTACCCATTACGATTGCGCGAACTACGCCACCGCCAAGTTGTTGCTGAACTTCAAGAACTAGACGTTCTTGTACTTCATTAACATTCAGAGCGTCGTATACACGAGGTACTTCACCCTGTGGGAACTCTACGTCGACTACCGCACCGATGATCTGTACGATCTTACCTGTAGCCATCGTTAATCCTCTAACTATTTAGTTTTACCTAAGCTTAAACCGCAGCTGCGCCTGAAACGATCTCAGAAAGTTCTTGTGTAATCGCCGCTTGACGCGCTTTGTTATACACAAGTTCTAAGTCATCAATAATGTCACCAGCGTTATCTGTTGCTGATTTCATTGCAATCATTCGAGCCGCTTGCTCACAAGCAAGGTTCTCTACCACACCTTGGTACACTTGAGATTCGACATAGCGAACCAATAGTGCATCTAGTAGTGGTTTTGGCTCGGGCTCATAAATGTAGTCCCAAGAATGACTGCGTTTCATTTCTTCGCTATCTGATTTAGGCAAAGGAAGTAATTGATCGATCGTTGGTTCTTGAACCATAGTGTTTTCAAACTTGTTGAACACTACGAACAGGCGATCTAATTCGCCTTCATCATATTTCTTCAGCATAACGCTTACAGAGCCAATCAAGTCTTCAAGGCTTGGACGATCGCCCAGACCAGAAACTTGAGCTGCTACTTTCGCGCCGCTGTTATTGAAAAATGCTGTCGCTTTAGAACCTACAATTGCAAGTTCAACGTCAGCACCTTTCTCAGACCAATCTTTCATGTCGTTCATGGCTTTCTTGAACAAGTTAATGTTCAAACCACCACAAAGACCACGGTCTGTAGAAACGATGATGTAACCAACACGTTTGGCTTCACGTTCCTCAAGATAAGGATGCTTATACTCGAGGCTACCATTAGCCAAATGACCGATCACTTTACGCATTGTTTCTGCATATGGACGAGTAGCTTCCATTGCGTCTTGAGAACGACGCATTTTTGAAGCTGCTACCATTTCCATTGCTTTCGTAATCTTCTGTGTGCTTTTAACACTACCGATTTTATTACGTATCTCTTTTGCGCCGGCCATCGTTACTCTCCGTTAATGGTATGAGGTGGCCCTAAGACCACCTACCAATTACCAGGTCTGGGTTGCCTTGAAATCGTCAACAAGCTTCTTCAGCTCAGCTTCGATTTCTTTATTGAAAGCACCCGTTGTGTCGATCTGTGTTGCTAGATCGGCATATTGACCACGAGCAAACGACAGTAAAGCAGCTTCAAAATCTAGAACTTTAGAAAGTTCAACGTCTTGAAGGTATCCACGCTCTGCAGCGAAGATTACTAGAGCTTGGTCAAATACAGACATAGGAGCGTATTGCTTCTGCTTCATCAGTTCTGTAACTTTTTGACCGTGGTCTAGCTGCTTCTTAGTCGCTTCATCAAGATCCGAAGAGAACTGAGCAAATGCTGCAAGTTCACGGTATTGAGCTAGAGCAGTACGGATACCGCCAGATAGCTTCTTGATGATTTTAGTCTGCGCCGAACCACCTACACGAGAAACTGAGATACCTGGATCAACAGCTGGACGTACGCCCGCGTTGAATAGCTCAGTTTGTAGGAAGATCTGACCATCAGTAATCGAGATTACGTTCGTTGGTACGAATGCAGATACGTCACCAGCTTGCGTTTCGATGATAGGAAGAGCAGTTAAAGAACCAGTCTTGCCTGTCACTTCGCCGTTAGTGAATTTTTCTACGTATGCTTCGCTTACACGAGCAGCACGCTCTAGTAGACGAGAGTGAAGGTAGAAAACATCACCTGGGAACGCTTCACGACCTGGTGGACGCTTAAGTAGTAGCGAGATTTGACGGTAAGCTACAGCTTGCTTAGATAGATCATCATAAACAATCAGTGCATCTTCACCGCGATCACGGAAGTATTCGCCCATCGCACAACCAGCATACGGTGCAAGGTATTGCAGCGCTGCAGATTCAGAAGCAGATGCAACAACAACAACAGTGTTTGCTAGTGCGCCGTGCTCTTCTAGTTTGCGAACTACGTTAGCAATAGTCGACGCTTTTTGGCCGATAGCTACGTAGATAGAGAAAATACCAGAATCTTTTTGGTTAATAATCGCATCGATCGCCATTGCTGTTTTACCAGTCTGACGGTCACCGATTACTAGTTCACGTTGACCACGACCGATAGGGATCATTGAGTCAACAGACTTGTAACCAGTTTGAACAGGTTGATCTACCGATTTACGGTCGATTACACCTGGTGCGATAATTTCTACAGGCGAAGTCAATTTAGCTTCGATTGGACCTTTACCATCAATTGGCTCACCTAGCGTGTTTACAACACGACCAAGCATTTCAGGACCTACTGGTACTTCTAGAATACGACCAGTACCTGTAACTTTCATGCCTTCCTGTAGGTCAGCATACGGGCCCATTACAACAGCACCAACCGAATCACGGTTCAAGTTTAGTGCTAGAGCGTAACGGCCACCCGGTAGTTCGATCATTTCACCTTGCATCACGTCCGCTAGGCCGTGGATGCTAAGGATGCCATCGCTTACAGAAACGATAGTACCTTCATTGCGAGCTTCACTAACAACGTCGAAAGATTCAATACGTTGTTTAATTAGATCGCTAATTTCAGTGGAATTAAGTTGCATGCTCCAATCCCCATTAAGACTGCAATGCATCGCTCAGGCGGTCTAAACGACTGCGCGCTGAGTTATCGATGACTAGGTCTCCGGCTCGAATAATAACTCCACTAAGTAGAGTCTCATCTATACTGCAATTCAGCTGAACTTTGCGCGCTAAGCGCTGTTCCAATTTGCTGCTGATCTCTGCGCATTGTTCTTCAGAAAGTTCTACCGCTGAAGTAACTTCAACGTCGATCTCTTTCTCATACTCTTTTTTGAGTATAAAGAACTCTTTACAAACATCAGGAAAAGCCATTAAGCGGCCATTCTCTGCCATCACTTTAATTAAGTTCTGACCGAATTCATCAAATTGTTCGCCACAAATTACAATGAATACTTCAGCTAATTTTTCAGCAGTCATAGAACCGCTTAATAAATTATGAACATCATCATTTTGTGCCACTTCGGCAGCAAAAGTAAGCATCTGACCCCATTGGTCTAGCTCACCTTTATCTACCGCAAAGTCAAACGCTGCTTTAGCATAGGGGCGTGCGATTGTAGTCAAATCAGACATATACAGCCCCTTGCTTTAAAGTTTTGCAGTAATGTTGTTAAGAAGATCATCGTGTACATCTTTATCGATTGTACGTTCAAGGATTTTCTCAGCACCAGCTATAGCCAGAGTTGCGACTTGTTTGCGCAGGTCATCACGGGCACGTGTACGCTCTGCTTCAATTTCTGCTTCAGCTTGCGCTAAGATTTTCTGGCGTTCTGCCTGAGCTTCTTCGCGTGCTTCATCAATAATTTGAGCTTTACGTTTGTTTGCCTGATCAATAACCTCAGTTGCAGTGCGCTTTGCTTCTTTCATTTGCTCAGAAGCGTTGGCTTGTGCCAGGTTCAAGTCTTTAGCAGCGCGTTCAGCGGCTACTAGACCGTCAGCAATTTTTTTCTGACGTTCTTCAATTGCTTGCATGATTGGTGGCCATACATATTTCATGCAGAACCAAACAAACAATGAAAAAGCAATTGCTTGACCTAACAGAGTTGCGTTCATATTCACAACAGCTACCCCTCGTTAAGAATCAACTACAAAAATTTAATTAACTATTGAGAGTTAATTAGCCTGCTAGTTGACCAACAAATGGGTTAGCAAACGTGAATAGTAGTGCGATTACGATACCGATCATTGGAACAGCATCCAGTAGACCAGCGATGATGAACATCTTAACTTGTAGCATTGGAGCCATTTCAGGTTGACGCGCAGCGCCTTCTAGGAATTTACCACCAAGAATAGCAAAACCAATTGCAGTACCTACGGCACAAAGACCAACAATAATAGCAACAGCGATTGCTGAAAAACTTAGTACAGTTTCCATTTACGTTCTCCGATTAACATTAATAGTTAGAATAAAGCTTAAAAATTTTTTTTAGTGATCACTATCTTCATGAGCCATTGATAAGTAAACGATTGTCAACATCATGAAAACAAACGCTTGAATCAAAATAACCAAGATATGGAAGATAGCCCAAGGTAGTGCACCTACCCATTGTAAGTACCACGGTAGCATTGCCGCGATAAGAATAAACACCACCTCACCCGCAAACATATTACCAAATAAACGCATACCTAGAGATAGTGGCTTCGCTAATAACGAAATTACCTCAAGTACCAAGTTAAATGGAATCATGATTGGGTGATTAAATGGATGCAGTGCCAATTCTTTAGCAAATCCGCCTAGACCTTTCACTTTGATGCTGTAGTAGATCATCAGAGCAAAAACACCTAAAGCCATTGCCATTGTTATATTTACATCAGCTGTAGGAACCACTTTCAAGTAAGGGATACCTAGCCAATGCTCTGCAGGATATGGTAAGAAATCGATAGGCACTAGGTCCATCAAGTTCATTAAGATAATCCAGCAGAATATAGTCAGTGCTAGTGGGGCAATCAGAGGGTTGCGGCCATGGAAAGTTTCTTTAACGTTGTCACCAACGAATTCCACTACCATTTCAACAAAACACTGAAGCTTACCAGGTACACCTACTGTTGCTTTCTTAGCGACTGAGCGAAAAACCCAAAGGAATAACATCCCTGTCAACACCGAAAAAAACAGACTGTCTATATGTACGTTCCAGAAACTTGTCTCCTCTACAAGACCAAACTTAGCTAAAGAAAGGTTTTGTAAGTGGTGTTCAATGTATCCGGATGCTGTTGGCGCAGCCATAACTCATCCTATTTTTTATTGTTAATGAAAAGCACTGGCGCAAAGATATTAATACCTAGAACCAGTAAATAGGTCAGTTTGAGGGGAACTAATTCCACCTGCATATACATGTAGACAATAGAGAATAGTAAAACTGTGATAAGGATTTTTAGCGCTTCGCCTGCATAGAACGACGCCGCAACTAACTTAGTTGCACGAGCTCCACTAAATAGGAAAGCACACACACAAAAAACTGCATTTGCGATGACAAAAATACCGCCACCGATTAATGCAGCAAAACCCCAATCAGGATTAACAGCTAAACCTAACCCTATCGCCACTAATATAACCGCGCTAAGCTCGATCAATAACATTTGCTTTGCAAGCACTCGTCCTGGTCTTGCTAACGCCGCTACCATGTATTCGTTCCTCTTTTAAGCCTTCTTTACTACTCGCTTAAAAGCGTGCTGAGAAATTGGCGAAAATTATACGTTCAGCCAAATTGATTGCAATAACAACGCAGCAATCATTTACATTTTTGCATACAAACCGACAACTTTTGTACGAAATTACTTGTTTATTACATAATTGACCTAAATCAATTATCTCATTTAGTACTCTAGTTTAGCAATAAGTTGCTCTAATTTGTGAGGCTCATCAAGAGTAATCGTCACTTTTGACTTACCACTAACAGAACGAGTAACTGAAACGTTTGCTTGCAATTTTTCCGTGAGTCTTCGTGAAAGTTCGATAGCTTCTGTGTCTTCAGGCTTCGATTCAGCTTCAACGTCTGGTTTTAAACACTTTTTGACAAGTTGCTCAGTTTGACGCACGGTCATTTTTTTGGTTGCCGCAGTATTTGCTGCTTCAACCTGGGTATCACCTTCAAGCGCAAGCAGTGCTCGAGCATGCCCCATTTCCAGTTGTTTATTGGAAACTAAACCTTTCACTTCATTTTCGAGCTGATTTAGACGTAATAAGTTACTCACCGTTGCTCTCGATTTACCGATCACATCAGCGACTTGTTGGTGTGTCAGCTCAAATTCGTTCTGTAGGCGCTCTAGCGCTTGTGCTTCTTCGATAACATTCAGATCTTCACGCTGAATATTCTCAATCAACGCCATCGCGATAGCGGCTTTGTCTTCGACTCTCTTGACCAAACATGGCACTTGTTTAAGGCCAGCTTGACGAGCCGCTCTCCAACGACGTTCACCAGCAATAATCTCGAACTGGTCGTGCGCCAATGGGCGAACTACGATCGGTTGGATAATGCCTTGAGATTGAATTGATGCTGCCAGCTCTTCTAGCGCTTCAGGCGCAATATCCTTACGCGGTTGATATACACCAGGCTTCAAGCAACCAACAGCCAGTTCAATAAGCTCACCATCAGCCGACAACGCCTGACTATGAGAAGCAACTTGCTGTTTTTCACGAGCCAATGAGCTAGTTGCAAGCAATGCATCTAGCCCTTTTCCTAAACCACGCTTAGACATTGAGCGAATTCCTTTGGTTGGACCTATACTGGGACTTCTTCACGACGCAACATTTCGCCAGCAAGAGCAAGGTAAGCCTTAGCTCCTGCGGAATATTTGTCGTAGTACATTGCTGGCTTGCCGTGACTCGGGGCTTCTGCCAGACGCACATTTCTAGGGATCACAGTTCGGTAGACTTTGCTACCAAAGTGTTTTTTGAGTTGATCAGATACTTCGTTCGATAAGCGGTTGCGAGGATCGTACATAGTACGCAGAAGACCTTCGATCTTCAGGTTCTCGTTTACAACAGCCGCTAGCTTACTGATGGTATCCATCAATGCAGTCAAACCTTCCAAAGCAAAGTATTCACATTGCATAGGAACCAATACGGAGTCGGCCGCAGCCATCGCGTTGATTGTAAGAAGGTTTAATGAGGGTGGGCAATCAATAAAGATGAAATCATAGTTATTGCGAATGGATTCGAGTGCATTTTTTAAACGAACTTCACGAGCAAACACTTCCATCAGCTTGATTTCTGCCGCAGTAACATCACCGTTAGCGGCGATGAGGTCATAATTGCCAGATGTACTCCGGCAAACTACCTCATCAAATGGGGTGTCTTCAACCAACAAATCGTAAGCAGTTGCTTCAACTTGATACTTGTCGACACCGCTCGCCATAGTGGCATTACCTTGAGGATCGAGGTCAACAACCAATATCTTGCGTTTTGTTGCCGCCATTGATGCTGCTAAATTAATGCAAGTTGTTGTTTTTCCTACGCCGCCCTTTTGGTTGGCAATTGCTACGATTCTACCCACTATGGCCTCGCTGATTATCCCTGACGCGATAAAGTAACTAGATGACGCTCTCCATCAAGCTCTGGCACTTGCAAAGCTTTAATGTCTGTCACTGAACACCATTCAGGTAACAGGTCGATTTCGTCTCTAGGATGTTGTCCCTTAAGAGCCAAAAATACACCGGATTGCTCTTTAGGTAAATGGTGACACCACTCTACCATGTCTGTCATTGACGCAAATGCACGACTGAGCACTGCATCAAACTTTTCTTCTGGTTGAAATTCTTCAACGCGACTTTGAACCGGTACCACGTTGTCGATACCCAGCTCATGAATCACCTGTTTGATAAAACGAATACGCTTACCTAAGCTGTCTAGCAAGTAAAACTCGCAGTCTGGATTCATGATTGAGAGCGGAATCCCAGGAAGACCAGGCCCCGTGCCAACATCGATAAAGCGCTTACCTTGTAAGTGAGTGCTAACAATGATGCTATCTAAGATATGTTTCACCATCATTTCTTGCGGGTCACGAACTGACGTTAGGTTATAAGCTTTGTTCCACTTATTCAGTAACTCAACGTAGCCAACCAACTGGCCACGTTGCTTTTCAGATACTTCAAGTTCAGTCTGGCCAATCAGGTGATCCAGTTTTTCGCGTAATACGCTCATTATGCTTCCTCACCTTTTTTCAACAGGCCGTGTTTTTTCAAGTAAACCAATAGAATTGAGATTGCTGCAGGTGTGATACCTGAAATTCGCGAAGCAATACCAATTGAGTCAGGCTTAGCTGTCGTTAATTTAAGAACCACTTCGTTAGAAAGTCCTTTTACCTTGCTGTAATCGATATCAGCAGGCAGTTTGGTGTTTTCATGACGCAGTGATTTTTCAATTTCGTCTTGTTGGCGCTGAATGTAACCATCGTACTTCACTTGGATCTCAACTTGCTCAGATGCTTGTTGATCTTCCAGTGCAGGACCAAAACGATCCAATGCAGTTAACTGTGAATAAGTCATTTCAGGACGACGAAGAAGATCTTCACCGCTCGCTTCACGAGACATTGGTGTTTTAAGAATTTGGTTCAGTTGATCAATATCTTCAGATTTTGGGTTAATCCAAGTCTCTTTCAGACGTTGACGCTCTTTCTCCATGTTTTCCATCTTCTCGTTGAAACGAGCCCAACGAGCATCGTCGACTAGGCCAAGTTCACGCGACTTTTCAGTCAAGCGGATATCGGCATTGTCTTCACGAAGCAGCAAACGGTATTCCGCACGAGACGTAAACATGCGGTAAGGTTCTTTGGTACCCATGGTAGATAAGTCGTCAATAAGCACGCCCATGTAAGCTTGGTCACGACGCGGACTCCAGCCTTCTTTGCCTTGAGTAAACAAACTTGCGTTCAGACCCGCCATCAGGCCTTGTGCTGCTGCTTCTTCGTAGCCAGTGGTACCGTTGATTTGACCCGCGAAGAATAGACCTTTGATAAACTTAGTTTCGTAAGTCAGCTTAAGGTCGCGAGGATCAAAGAAATCGTACTCAATCGCATAGCCAGGGCGAACGATATGAGCATTTTCAAAACCCTTCATCGAACGAACAATTTGAACCTGTACATCAAACGGCAGACTGGTAGAGATACCATTCGGGTATAGCTCATGAGTCGTTAGACCTTCGGGCTCAATAAAAATTTGGTGACTGTTCTTGTCAGCAAAACGCATTACTTTGTCTTCAATCGAAGGACAGTAACGAGGACCAATTCCTTCAATCACACCTGCGTACATCGGGCTGCGCTCAAGGTTGGCGCGAATCACGTCATGCGTATTTTCATTGGTATGCGTGATGTAACATGGAATTTGACGAGGTTGTTGAGCTCGGCTACCCATGAACGAGAAAACAGGTGTCGGGTTATCACCGTGCTGAACCTCAAGCTCAGAAAAATCAACGCTACGCGCATCGATACGAGGAGGTGTACCTGTTTTCAGGCGATCAACTCGGAATGGAAGATCACGAAGACGGTCAGCCAGTGCGATCGATGGTGGATCGCCAGCACGGCCGCCCGAAGAACTTTCCATACCAATATGGATCTTGCCGCCTAGGAATGTGCCCACAGTCAGAACCACAGCGCTTGCGCGGAACTTAAGGCCCATTTGTGTAACCACACCTACCACTTGATCCTGTTCAACGATCAAGTCATCAACCGACTGTTGGAACAAAGTCAGGTTTGGCGTGTTTTCAAGAACGTTGCGAACAAAGGCTTTGTAAAGTGCGCGGTCAGCTTGTGCACGAGTAGCACGAACCGCAGGGCCTTTTGATGCATTCAATGTTCTGAACTGAATACCTGCATGATCAATAGCTTGCGCCATTAATCCACCCATTGCATCGACCTCTTTTACCAAGTGGCCCTTACCGATCCCGCCAATGGCTGGGTTACAAGACATTTGTCCTAGTGTATCGATATTATGAGTAAGTAATAACGTACTTTGACCAGTACGTGCAGATGCGAGTGCGGCTTCCGTTCCTGCATGGCCACCACCAACAACGATGACGTCAAATTTTTCGTGATAAAGCATGAACCGACCTCAGGTATTCAAACGTTTTCTAGATTGATAAAAAGGAGCGATATTCTACCTGTTTTCATAGCCTGAGAAAACGTTTTTGGGATTTTTCGAAAAAGCTGTTTTTAATTAATATAGATAAGATCTTTAAGGAGATCTTTTATTAGATTTATTATTAGGATCGAGGGTATCTGTGGATAAGTCGAAAATGATCAACGAGATCATGGATCTTTTTTGGATCAAATGATGTGATCTAACTTTGATCAGGATGAGGATTAGCTGGGATCAAAATGGCTACTTATTCACAGGAGGAAATTAACCTAAAACTTGTTATTTGGATAACTATAGGTTAATCACCGTATATGTATGATCTTATCCACAGCAGAAATTGAAAATAGATCGCTAATTTTCGATGTTTTTGAAAAAAAGTTATTCACAATCGCGATGTTCAGAGACAAAAAAAGCGGCATAAGCCGCTTTTTGAGAAAAGAGAGAGGTTAAAACTGGTCGCTATGATCGTTAAACCAGGCTTCTGCTGCGTCTTCTGGTACCGGAGTTTCCAATACATCGATAGTAAAACAGTCAGAAATAGGCTGAGCACCGAGCTCTTTCATCTGGCTGTGGACTGATTTTCCCGCTAAACAGAAGGTATCGTAACTCGAATCACCCAGCGCCACGACAGCAAAGCGAATCTGGCTTAAATCTGGAGATTGCTGGGTCAATGCGTCAATAAACGGCTTAATATTATCTGGAAATTCACCCGCACCATGAGTTGAAGTCACCAGCAACCAAAAGCCTTGTTGGGGGATATCATCGTATTCAGGCTGATTATGAAGGGTTATCTCATGACCTTGTTCTTCAAGAAGATCATTAAGGTGATCGCCAACGTACTCAGCACCACCTAAGGTGCTACCTGTAATAATGTGGATCATTAAGCTGTCCTTACTAAAGAAAAAGGCCAGCATGAGCCGGCCTTTAAGGGTTATTTACCAATACAGAAAGAGGTGAAGATACGGCCGAGTAGGTCATCGGAGCTGAACTCACCCGTAATCTCATTAAGGTGTTGCTGCGTTATACGCAGCTCCTCTGCCAAGATTTCACCTGCCATATAGCCTTCTAACTGTTGCTGACCAATATCTAGGTGCTCAGATGCGCGTTCTAGGGCATCTAAGTGGCGACGACGTGCCATGAAGCCACCTTCATTGCCACCCGCAAAGCCCATGCAATCTTTTAAATGATTACGCAGTGCATCAACGCCTTGCCCAGTCTTTGCTGATAGTCGAATCAGAGTTGGATCATTAACATGGCAAATTCCGAGATCTTCACCTGTTTGATCGGCTTTGTTACGAATCACGGTCATTCCGATATTATTCGGCAGACGATCAACGAAATCGGGCCAGATATCTTTCGGGTCGGTTGCATCGGTAGTGGTGCCATCGACCATAAATAAAACGCGATCGGCTTGAGTAATTTCTTCCCAAGCGCGTTCAATACCGATTTTTTCGACTTCATCCGAGGCTTCACGCAGGCCTGCGGTATCAATAATGTGCAGTGGCATACCATCAATATGGATATGTTCACGCAGTACATCACGGGTGGTACCAGCAATATCAGTCACAATCGCGGAGTCTTTACCCGATAATGCATTCAGTAAGCTCGACTTACCGGCATTAGGACGACCTGCAATCACCACCTTCATGCCTTCACGCATAATGGCACCTTGATTGGCTTCTTGGCGAACCGCTTCGAGATTGTCGATGATAGCTTGTAAGTCAGCACTTACTTTACCGTCAGCAAGGAAATCAATCTCTTCTTCTGGGAAGTCGATAGCGGCTTCAACATAGATGCGTAAGTGAATCAGAGAGTCCACCAGCGTATTAATGCGTTTTGAGAACTCACCTTGCAGCGATTGCAGGGCTGATTTCGCCGCTTCTTCTGAACTGGCATCAATGAGGTCGGCAATCGCTTCTGCTTGGGTTAGATCCATCTTATCGTTCAAGAAGGCACGCTCCGAGAACTCACCTGGGCGTGCTGCGCGTAGCCCTGGAATCGCAAGGATGCGTTTGATGAGCATATCCATTACCACAGGACCACCGTGGCCTTGTAGCTCTAATACGTCTTCGCCAGTAAACGAGTGCGGGTTAGGAAAGTAAAGCGCGATACCTTGGTCTAGCTCTAAACCATCGTGAGATTTAAAAGGGGTGTACTCAGCGTAACGTGGTTTCAGTACTTTGCCGGTAACTTCAAGCGCAACTTGGGCTGCTTGTGGGCCTGAAACGCGAATAATACCGACGCCGCCACGGCCGGGTGCAGTCGCTTGAGCAACAATCGTATCTGTAGTCATAGTTGTGCCTGCTAGCATGTGAAAGCCAAAAAGGGGCGCTCACGATTAATCAATTAGCTGAATTGTAATCAGCTAAAAACAAAAAGGCGACCTTTTGGTCGCCTTTCTTTATCTCTTTCTATTATCGAACTTACTTAGAATGTAAGCCTTTCTTTTCCAGCGCGCGGTAGATAAGCGTTTGCTGAATCAGAGTTACGATGTTCGATACTAGCCAGTATAGAACTAGACCTGAAGGGAAGAACAGGAAGAAGAATGTGAACATAACCGGCATAAAGGTCATGATCTTCTGCTGCATTGGATCCGTTACAGTTGTCGGGCTCATCTTCTGGATTAGGAACATTGAAGCACCCATCAGAAGTGGCAAGATGTAGTATGGGTCTTGTGCAGAAAGGTCAGTAATCCAACCGAAGAACGGTGAGTGACGCAGTTCAACAGACTCCATTAGTGCCCAGTATAGCGAAATGAAGATAGGCATTTGCAGAAGGATAGGTAAACAGCCACCTAGTGGGTTTACTTTCTCTTTCTTGTAAAGCTCCATCATTTCTTGGCTCATGCGTTGGCGGTCGTCGCCAATACGCTCACGCATTGCAGTCAGCTTAGGCTGAAGCATACGCATTTTCGCCATAGACGTGTACTGAGCTTTCGTTAGTGGGTACATAGCACCACGAACGATGAAAGTTAGACAGATGATTGCCAGACCCCAGTTCACAACGATGCCTTGAATGAATGAAAGCAGAGTATGAAGTGGTTTAGCAATGAACCATAACCAACCGTAGTCAACTACTAGGTCTAGGTTTGGTGCAACAGCAGCCATTTGGTCTTGAAGTTTAGGACCAACCCAAAGCGTTGCTTTGAAGCTTGCTTCGTCGCCAGTAGCAATGGTTTTGTTCGGCATGCGAACACCGATGTCGCCAAGGTTACCAATGACACGAGTGTAAAGGTTGCTGCCTGCTTCGTCGCGTGGAATCCAAGCACTTGCAAAGTAGTGCTGAATCATCGCTGCCCAACCTTGACCGTTTGCTAGGTTAAGAGACAGGTTGCGATCTTGCATATCGTCGAAGCTGTATTTTTTGTAACGCGTATCTTCCGTAGAGTAAGCACCACCACGGTAAGTTGGCATTGTTAGGCTACCACCGTCATCCATAACGTTTTGACGTAGGTGAGCGTACATGCCGAATGTTGCGTTATTGCCAGAGTTGTTAATTACATCGTATTCAACGTCAATCGCGTAGCTTCCGCGTTTAAGTACGAATGTTTTTGTGTAATCAAGGCCGTTCGCTTGGTAAGTCATTGGGATGCGTAGTTCATCCTGACCATCAGCAAGCGTGAAGCTGTCTGCTGAAACTGTATAGCTTGGGCGGTTTGTGCTGCTTAAATCGATACCTTGAGGACCCACTAGACCGCTTTGAGCGATAAATTGGTGACCAGGTTCGTTTTTAAGAAGAACAAAAGTGTCTTCAGAATCGAACTCAGCAGAGTAATCGTTTAGGTTTGCTTTAACGACATCACCACCAACCGTATCAATTGACAGAGTCAGTACATCAGTTGTTACTGTGATAGTTTTAGCAGAAGAAGAAACTTGACCAGGAGCCGGGTCTAGATCATCTGCATAAGATGGCGCTGGTAGGGTGCTGCCAGATTGTGCCTGCTCAACCGCTTGTGGTGCTGGATTCTGAGCTACGTTCCATTGTTGGAACAGTAGGAAAGAAACCAAAGCCAATGCGATTAACAGGATATTACGTTGAGAATCCATCGTTATTTATCTCTGTCTTGTTTTTGGACTGGTGGAACGGGGTCAAAGCCCCCTTCGTTCAAAGGATGGCATTTTAATAGACGTTTGCCTGATAACCAACACCCTTTTACAAAACCGTGAGCTTTCAACGCTTCTATCGCATATAAAGAGCAGGTTGGAGTAAATCGGCAGCGTGGGCCGATGAGTGGACTAATAAACCATCTATAAAAATAGATGGGTATTAGCGCTATCCACGCGAAGGGCGAGACAGGCGAAGCCATAATTTGTCGAGTAGCTTGAACATTTCTTCATTGCTTAAATCTTGCGCGCTCTTCTTAGCGATTACAACAAAATCTTTGTTAGGAAGTTTGTGTTGAGTGTTACGAAAGCTTTCACGAGTAAGACGCTTGAATCGATTACGACCCACGGCGGTTTTAATCTGCTTTTTCGGAACGGCTAATCCAAGACGAGGATTTGAAAGAGAGTTATTTCGGGCAATGATGGTGAAATGAGGGGAGCCAGCTCGATGAGCTTGCTTGAAGACATTTTGATAATGTTCGGGAGTTAACAAGCGTAACTCCCGACCGAAGGCTAGCTTATTCAAAATAATCAAAGATTACTTAGAAAGACGCTTACGGCCTTTTGCACGACGTGCATTGATTGTTGCGCGACCGTTCTTAGTAGCCATGCGAGCACGGAAACCGTGAGTACGCTTACGCTTTAGAACTGTAGGTTGAAAAGTGCGTTTCATTTGTAATTACCTTACTGATCAGTAGTTTTAGGTTTTTGTTAAACCCGGCGTGGGCATTTTTTCTCTTCTTTATATAAGAAAGGAAAACCGACGCCTCTCAACAAAGAGGCGGAATTGTAATCACTGTCACAAAAAGTGTCAATGATTGGGTTAACTAAAATTCCGGTCGGGGGATTATACGTAGAATAACTAAAATCACAAGGATCCTTAGTCGATCCCAACCTTATTTAAGAATTTTTTTAATTTAGGATCCTGTGGATTACCAAAAATATCCTGTGGAGATCCCTGCTCAACAATATGGCCGTCAGCCATGAAGATAACTCGGTCTGCGACCTCTCTAGCGAACTGCATTTCATGGGTAACCACCAGCATGGTTTGATGCTGATTTGCCAGTTTTTTCATTAGGTTAAGAACTTCGCCAACCCACTCAGGATCGAGCGCTGAAGTCGGCTCATCAAACAGTAAAAGCTCGGGTTGTAGTGCCATTGCACGGCCAATACCCACCCGTTGTTGCTGGCCACCAGAGAGCGCGGCTGGGTAGCTCTCACCTTTGTCTCCCAAGCCAATATCATCAAGTATTTGTTGTGCTTTTTCATGGGCTTGCTGCTTTTTCCAACCACGAACGGTAATTAAACCTTCAGCAATATTCTGTCTCGCGGTTTGGTGAGCGAACAGGGCATAGTTTTGGAACACAAAACCGGTCTTACGACGCAGTGCCAGCACCTCTGCTTTGGTGTGTTTCTGAGCATCGACATTAATATCATCAATCGAAATAGTGCCTTGATCGGCTTGCTCTAGAAAGTTCACACAACGCAGTAAAGTAGATTTACCAGTCCCACTTGAACCTATGATGACAATTATCTCACCTTGCTTGATTTCTAGGTCGATCCCTTTCAAAACTTCGGTGTCACCAAACTGCTTGTGGATATTTTGTAATTTGATCATCGTACATACGCCTTATTCAGTTTCACTTCGGCCCAAATTTGAATACGAGTGAGGATAACCACCACGCCCCAGTAAATCAGCGCTACCGCTAAGAAAGCCTCGAAGAAGCGGAAACTAGAAGAAGCCTCCATCTGAGCTTTAGCCATGATTTCGGCGACACCTAGGGTGAAGGCTAGTGAAGTCGACTTGATCATGTCGATGAAGTAGTTCATCAATGATGGCAGTGCCACGCGAGTTGCTTGCGGTAAGATCACTCGGCGCATCGCTTGGCTGGTTGTCATACCGACCGAAAGGCTGGCTTCCATCTGGCTGCGATCAATACCGATAATCGCGGCACGAATACTTTCTGCCATATACGCGGCAAAGTGCAGGGTTAAGCCAATCACAGCGGCGCTGAAGGCATCCAATCCAACCATCCACGGGAAGACTTGTGGTAAGCCGTAATAAAGGAGAAACAGCTGCACCAACAGTGGTGTGCCTCGGAAGAAGCTAATGTAAAGCTGGCTCAGTTGGTCGAGTACTGGGATTTTGAATACACGAATATTCGCCAGTATCAGAGACAGGATCAGAGCAAAGAACAAGCCCCAAGTCGCCATCTCCATCGTGGTGCCTAAATACTTTAGTAGTATCGGCAACAGCTCTAGCATGTAATTAAAGTCAAATCCCATAATCTATCTCGTATTTTTATTGGAAGTGTTGTTCTATATGTAAGTACTGTTCTATCAGGTTTTTTAATCAGTGCACAAAAGCAAAAAGCCCACCGCTGTATAAAGCAGTGGGCCTTGAATGGAGAAAGTGAGTAATTACTTCTGAGTAATGTCCGCACCAAACCATTTCTGAGAGATACTTTCTAGCGTACCATCTGCGCGCATTGCTGCTAATGCTTCATTTACTTCTGCTTGCAGTTTTTTGCCGTTATCGTTGTCCACGAAAGGCCAAGCGTTTTCAATGGTTTCGAATGGCTGACCAGCTAGTTGTAATGGTAGACCTGTCTTCTTGATAAGCTCTAATGCTGATAGGCGATCCATTACGAATGCATCTGCACGACCCAATGCGACATCATGTTCAATACCTGTATCGTAGGTTTTCACATTGATCTTGCCATCTTTGTCGTAGCTGCGAAGCAGTTGTTCAAAGTTTGAGCCTAGGTTTACCGCAACCGTCTTACCATCTAGGTCTTCGATACCTTTAATGCTGTCATTACCTTTACGAACGGTAATTTGTGCGCCGTCTACTACGTATGGGTCTGCGAATAGGTATTTCGCTTTACGTGCATCTGTCATTGTAATTTGGTTTGAAATAGTATCGATGCGACCCGTTTCAAGAAGACCAAACAGACCAGAGAAGTTTGCCGTTACGTATTCAACCTTGTAATCGTTACGCTTACCGATCTCATCCCATAAATCTACTTCAAAACCTTGTAGCTGGTCTTGCTTAACGAACGTAAACGGGAAGTAGCGACCAGACATGCCGACTTTAACTTCAGTCGCAGCTTGAACAGTAGCAGCAGAGAGTGCGATAGCCGCAATTGCAGCCTTAATCCAGTTATTCATTTGGTAACTCCTTATATTTATAGGGTTGGATGTTACTGGGAAAATGCTCAATAGAATAAATAACCAGATGTTATTAACCATAACCAGATTGAATTCCCAATTTGGGGATAACTAGCAAGGATCCGGGCATAAGTGGATCATTGTGTGAGTAAATTAGGGGCAAGATGTGTGGATCCACCGATTAATTACAAATTTATTGTGAATAACTTGGATCTTATTCACTGGATCTGTGATCAATTGCTGGTGATCTGACTTATCAACAGGTAAAATTAGCAGTCATTTCATATTACTTAAATAGAGTGGGGGCACCGTGTCATCTTCGCTTTGGTTGCAGTGTTTGCAACAGCTTCAAGAAGAGTTACCAGCTACAGAATTCAGTATGTGGGTTCGTCCGTTACAAGCGGAGCTCAATGACAATACTCTAACTCTATTTGCACCGAACCGTTTCGTACTCGATTGGGTTCGTGATAAGTATCTAAATAGCATTAACCGTTTGCTGCAAGAATATTGCGGCAACGATATCCCACATCTTCATTTTGAAGTGGGAAGCAAGCGTGTGATTGCACCAAAGCCTGCGACACCAGCACCGACTCAGACTCGTACTGCAGCCGATGTGGCCGCTGAGTCATCAGCACCTGCGCAATTACAAGCTCGCAAGCCTGTCCATAATATTTGGCGTGATGAAGAGCCTGTCGCGGTTGATTTGAATCACCGCTCAAATGTGAACCCAAAACATAAGTTCAATAACTTTGTTGAAGGTAAGTCGAACCAACTGGGTTTGGCTGCGGCACGTCAGGTTTCTGATAACCCAGGAACAGCCTACAACCCGTTGTTCCTATACGGCGGCACTGGTTTAGGTAAAACGCACTTGTTGCATGCGGTGGGTAACGCCATTGTTGATAATAAGCCAAATGCGAAAGTGGTTTACATGCACTCAGAACGTTTTGTTCAGGATATGGTAAAGGCCCTGCAAAACAACGCGATCGAAGAATTTAAGCGCTACTACCGTAGTGTTGACGCATTGCTTATAGATGACATCCAATTCTTTGCCAATAAAGAGCGTTCTCAAGAAGAGTTCTTCCATACCTTTAACGCGCTGCTTGAAGGTAACCAACAGATCATCCTAACGTCTGACCGTTATCCAAAAGAGATCAACGGGGTAGAGGATCGTCTTAAATCTCGCTTCGGCTGGGGTTTGACGGTTGCGATTGAGCCACCAGAGCTTGAGACGCGTGTTGCGATCTTGATGAAGAAAGCAGAAGACCACCAAATTCACCTTGCGGATGAAGTGGCGTTCTTTATTGCCAAGCGCCTGCGCTCTAACGTTCGTGAGCTGGAAGGCGCATTGAACCGTGTTATTGCCAATGCAAACTTCACTGGCCGTCCGATCACGATTGACTTCGTGCGTGAAGCACTGCGTGACCTACTTGCACTGCAAGAAAAACTGGTCACTATTGATAACATTCAAAAGACAGTAGCCGAGTACTACAAAATCAAAGTCGCTGATCTATTGTCTAAGCGTCGTTCTCGTTCTGTTGCTCGTCCACGCCAATTGGCGATGGCACTGGCGAAAGAGCTAACAAACCACAGCTTGCCTGAGATTGGCGATGCATTCGGTGGTCGTGACCACACGACGGTACTGCATGCTTGTCGTAAGATTGCTCAGCTGCGTGAAGAGAGCCACGACATTAAAGAAGATTATTCGAACCTGATTCGTACCCTTTCTTCTTAATACACAGTATTCTTAACCTTAATAAGCAGAATCTTGGCCACGTACTATTACGCAGTGCCATTTAGACCGTAAGAGCAAGATATGAAATTTACCATTGAACGTAGTCACCTGATTAAGCCATTACAACAAGTATCTGGCGCACTCGGTGGCAGGCCAACGCTTCCAATTCTAGGAAACCTACTGATTAAAGTAGAAGATAACGTGTTGTCGATGACAGCGACGGATCTAGAAGTTGAACTGATCAGCCGTGTAACGCTTGAAGGTGATTTCGAAGCGGGCAGCATTACCGTACCTTCACGTAAATTCCTAGATATCTGCCGTGGATTACCAGATAACTCAGTGATCACTGTGGTATTGGATGGTGACCGTATTCAGGTTCGCTCTGGTCGTAGCCGCTTCTCATTAGCAACATTACCTGCGGCAGATTTTCCTAATATTGAAGACTGGAGCAGTGAAGTTGAAGTGTCAGTGACACAAGCTGAACTTCGCGGTCTTATCGAGAAAACGCAATTCTCAATGGCGAACCAAGATGTTCGTTACTACCTCAACGGTATGTTGTTTGAGATTGAAGGCTCTATCCTGCGCAGCGTGGCGACCGATGGTCACCGTATGGCAGTATCTCAAGCACAACTGGGTGCGGATTTTGCTCAGAAGCAGATCATTGTTCCTCGTAAAGGTGTGCAAGAGCTAGTGAAGCTATTGGATGCACCTGAACAGCCAGTAACACTACAAATCGGTAACTCTAACGTGCGTGCGGAAGTGAACAACTATGTCTTCACTTCTAAGTTAGTAGATGGTCGTTTCCCTGATTATCGCCGCGTAATGCCGCAAAATACCACCAAGACACTTGAAGCTGGCTGTGATGAATTACGTTCAGCATTTTCTCGTGCTGCGATTCTATCGAATGAAAAATTCCGTGGTGTTCGCGTTAATCTTGCAGATAGCGAGATGCGTATTACCGCGAACAACCCAGAGCAAGAAGAAGCAGAAGAAGTACTCGATGTTAACTTCGACGGTGATGCTCTAGAGATTGGCTTTAACGTAAGCTACGTATTGGATGTTCTGAACACACTGCGTTGTGAACAGGTTCGTATCTCAATGTCAGACGCCAATGCGAGTGCTCTTATTGAGAACGCACAAGATGACAGCGCGATGTACGTTGTTATGCCAATTCGCTTATAAGCTGCCCCATGTTGACCTACCGAGTCGTGATTGAAGATTAATATGAAGACGTTATGCCTTTATCGCGCTTAATCGTTAAGCAGTTTAGAAATATTGAAGCCTGTGACATTCAACCGTCATCAGGCTTTAACTTTCTTATAGGGGCTAACGGAAGCGGCAAAACCAGCGTCCTTGAAGCGGTGTATCTGCTCGGACACGGTCGCTCATTCAAGAGTTCACTTACCGGTCGTATCATACAAAACGAGTGTAGTGAGCTGTTTGTACACGGCCGTTTTATGACCTCGGATCAATTTGAGCTGCCAATTGGCATTAATAAGCAGCGCGATGGCACGACAGAGGTTAAAATAAGCGGTCAAACTGGGCAAAAGTTGGCTCAGTTAGCTCAAGTCTTACCTTTGCAGTTGATTCACCCCGAAGGGTTTGATTTACTGACAGATGGACCTAAGCATCGCCGAGCATTCATTGATTGGGGAGTCTTCCACAGTGAGTCGGGCTTTTATGATGCGTGGGGTAGGGTAAAGCGCCTCAATAAGCAGCGAAACGCCTTATTGAAAACGGCAACCCACTATCGAGAGCTGAGCTATTGGGACCAAGAACTGGCCCGTTTAGCTGAAAGCATCAGTCAGTGGCGTGCCACCTACGTTGATCAGCTCAAAGAAGTCGCCGAAGAGATCTGTGCGACCTTCCTTCCTGAGTTTGAGATAAAGATTAACTATTATCGTGGCTGGGACAAAGACACCCCATACGCCGAGATATTAGAAAAGAATTTTGAAAGGGATCAGCAACTTGGTTACACCTTTAGTGGACCCAACAAAGCGGATCTGAAGATAAAAGTGAACGGCACTCCAGTGGAAGATGTCTTGTCACGAGGTCAATTGAAGTTGATGGTGTGCGCGCTACGAGTAGCACAAGGGCAACACCTCACTCAAATGACAGGTAAGCAGTGCATCTATTTAATAGATGACTTCGCTTCCGAATTAGATAGCCAACGCCGAGCACGTCTTGCTGAGTGTTTGAAGGCGACCCAGGCTCAAGTTTTTGTAAGCTCTATTACCGCTGATCAGATTGCAGATATGCATGACGAAAATAGCAGGATGTTTCATGTGGAACATGGCAAAATAGAGCAAGGATAATTAGTCAGAGAGTAACTATGTCAGATAATTACGATTCATCGAGTATTAAAGTACTGAAGGGTCTGGATGCGGTACGTAAGCGTCCTGGAATGTACATTGGCGACACGGATGATGGTACCGGTCTGCACCACATGGTTTTTGAGGTGGTAGATAACTCTATTGATGAAGCGCTAGCTGGTCACTGTAATGACATCATTGTAACTATCCATGAAGATAGTTCTGTGTCTGTAAGCGATGACGGCCGTGGTATTCCAACAGAATTGCACCCAGAAGAAAACGTATCAGCAGCAGAAGTAATCATGACGGTTCTTCACGCTGGTGGTAAGTTCGATGATAACTCGTACAAGGTATCTGGTGGTCTGCACGGTGTTGGTGTTTCAGTAGTTAACGCACTTTCTAAGCAAGTTACTCTTACTATCCACCGTGGTGGCAAAATCCACACTCAAACCTACAGCCACGGTGAGCCTCAAGCGCCACTAGCGGTTATCGGTGACACGGATAAAACAGGTACAGAGATTCGTTTCTGGCCGAGTGAAGAAACCTTCACTAACATCGAGTTCCATTACGACATTTTAGCTAAGCGTCTACGTGAGCTATCATTCTTGAACTCAGGTGTATCAATTAAGCTAATTGATGAGCGCGAAGAAGACAAAATGGATCACTTCGAATACGAAGGCGGTATCCAAGCGTTTGTTGAGCACCTTAATACCAACAAAACGCCAATCATCCAAAAAATCTTCCACTTCAACTCTGAGCGTGAAGACGGTATTACCGTTGAAGTTGCGATGCAGTGGAATGACGGCTACCAAGAAAATATCTACTGTTTCACCAACAACATCCCTCAACGCGATGGTGGTGCTCACTTAGCTGGTTTCCGTGCGGCGCTAACGCGTACTCTGAACAGCTTCATGGACAAGGAAGGCTTCTCTAAGAAAGCGAAGACTGCGACCTCTGGTGATGATGCTCGTGAAGGTTTGACAGCGATTGTTTCTGTTAAAGTGCCTGATCCTAAGTTCTCAAGCCAAACTAAAGATAAGCTGGTTTCTTCAGAAGTGAAGTCTGCCGTTGAATCTACAATGGGTGAGAAGTTGTCTGAGTTCCTGATTGAGAACCCAGGTGAAGCGAAAACAGTTTGTTCTAAAATTATTGATGCAGCACGTGCTCGTGATGCAGCGCGTAAAGCTCGTGAAATGACTCGTCGTAAAGGCGCATTAGATTTAGCGGGTCTTCCAGGTAAGCTTGCTGACTGTCAGGAAAAAGATCCTGCACTGTCTGAACTATATATTGTGGAAGGAGACTCTGCTGGCGGTTCAGCTAAGCAGGGTCGTAACCGTAAGAACCAAGCAATCCTACCGCTGAAAGGTAAAATCCTTAACGTAGAGAAAGCACGTTTCGATAAAATGCTGTCTTCTCAAGAAGTAGCAACGCTAATCACAGCTCTTGGTTGTGGTATTGGCCGTGACGAATACAACCCAGATAAACTGCGTTACCACAACATCATCATCATGACCGATGCCGATGTCGATGGTTCTCACATCCGTACTCTGCTACTGACGTTCTTCTACCGTCAAATGCCAGAGCTGATTGAACGTGGCTACATCTACATTGCTCAACCGCCACTTTACAAGGTGAAGAAGGGTAAGCAAGAGCAGTATATTAAAGATGAAGATGCAATGAACCAGTATCAAGTATCTTTGGCTCTAGACAATGCAGAACTGCACGTTAACCCTGAAGCGCCAGCATTTGCAGGTGAAGGTTTAGAGAAGCTTGTTCAGCAATACAATGCAGGCATCAAGCTTGTTGATCGTATGAGCCGCCGTTACCCACGTGCATTGGTTCACGAACTGATTTACGTTCCTCGTCTAACGGCTGAGCAGTGTCATGATGATGCGGCAGTTGAAGCTTGGGGTAAGCAGCTTGTTGAGCAGCTAAACGCGAAAGAAGTAGGTGCGAGCCAATACAGCCTTGAAGTTGAAAAACACGAAGAGCTAGGCTTAAGCGTTCCTAAGATTGTGGTTCGTACTCATGGTGTGACTCATGAACACCTACTGAGCATCGATCTTATTAACTCTAAAGAGTTTGGTAAGCTAGCGGATCTTTCTGAAGCACTTGATGGCTTGATTGAAGAAGGCGCTTACATTAAGCGTGGTGAGCGTACTCAAGAAGTTTCTAGCTTCGTTGATGCTCTGAACTGGTTAGTGAAAGAGTCTCGTCGTGGTCTAAGCCTACAGCGATACAAAGGTCTAGGTGAGATGAACCCGGATCAGCTTTGGGAAACGACAATGGATCCTGAAACTCGTCGTATGATGCAAGTAACGATTGAAGATGCTGTTGGTGCTGATCTGTTGTTTACAACGTTGATGGGCGACCAAGTAGAACCGCGTCGTAACTTCATCGAAGAGAATGCGCTTAAAGTTGCCAATTTGGATGTGTAGTCCAAATCTAAATGATTAAAATTATGAAAAGCACTGCCTATTGGCGGTGCTTTTTTGTGTCTGTAAGGTATTGAAAAGTATTAAATTGGAAAAATTATTGAAAATAATCCCTTGAAACTATTTTGTTCAATCCATATATCTATTTATGAAGAGGATGACTGTCTTGCTCAAAAGAGAAGAAACAGAACCTTCATTACCGCTGACGAAGTATCGCTCAACAGAGGATAACTTTAGCAGCACACAACTTAAAAATTGATTCATTGTCATGTCCCAGCGTTGTTGCCAATAGAGGTGAAACCCGAGGAATGCGAATTGAATCTCTTAGCTGTTTACTGGGTCACACACAGGTTCGATCTCAGTAAAATTCGCAGCTAAGACTATTGCTTACTAAAAGGATAGCATTATGAGAACTGTAGATTTCACTCCACTTTACCGCAACGCAATCGGCTTCGATCGTCTATTCAACATGATGGAAGCGAACACATCGAAGAACTCTTCTGGCGGTTACCCTCCATACAACATCGAGCAAAAAGACGAGAACAACTACCGTATTACTATGGCCGTTGCTGGTTTTGCTGATGATCAATTAGATCTGACTCAGAAAGAGAACATGCTAATTGTGAAAGGTGAGCGTAAAGCAGAAGCAGAGAAAACCTTCGTATATCAAGGTATTGCAGAGCGCGATTTTGAGCGTAAATTCCAACTGGCTGACTACGTAAAAGTGGTAGGTGCAAGCATGGAAAATGGTCTTCTTCACATCGACCTAGAACGCGAAATCCCAGAAGCGATGCAACCACGTAAGATTGCTATTAATGGTAATAGCCTACTAGAAGGTTAATTACTGTTAGCTCCTTAGAGCTAAAAAATATCGGGAAGTAAAAGTGAAAGAGCACCTCATGAGGTGCTCTTTTTGTATTTGGCCTACAGTAAGCTAAAAGCTCTTATTACTGCTCTGAGTAAGCCTTTTTCACTTCTTCAGCAATGATCGCAATACCTTTCTGCATCGCTTCATCATCTTGTACGTAGTTCATGCGTAAGCACTGGTGAGCATGATCCCACTCATCTTCTTGGCCGATAAAGAAGTATTCGCCCGGAACAATCAATACGCCGCGAGCTTTAAGGCGGTCGTACAGTTCCATTGTGGTGATTGGTAGCTCATCAAACCATAACCATAAGAAGATAGCGCCTTCAGGTTTATGGATACGGAAGCGTGGGTCATCGATAGCGTCTTGTAGTAGTTTTACTGCACGTAAAGATTTCTCTTTATAGAAAGGCTTAATCACTTCACTGCTCAAGCGCAGCAGGTCACCGTTCTCAATCATGTGGTTGGCGATAGCGGGCCCAACACTGCTTGGTGCTAAGCTGATGATGCCATTCATGTTGGTTAGTGCTTGGGTTACTTCTTCACTCGCAATCACGATACCGCAACGCACACCCGGCAAACCAAGCTTAGATAAACTCATGCACAGAATCGTATTTTCATTCCAGAACGGTTCGACATCTTCAAAGATGATGTTTGGAAACGGCAGGCCGTAAGCATTGTCGATCAGTAGCGGGATATTGTTTTCACGCGCGAGCTTATCCAGTTTACGTACTTCATCGTCGGTCAGTACGTTGCCTGTTGGATTGGTTGGACGAGATGCACAGATAGCCGCGACTGAGTCATCAACCTTTAGTTGTTCAAAATCGACGTGGTATTTGAACTGCCGGTTTTCTAGCAGCTCGATCTCTGGGTGGTAAGAGATAAATATATCGTCATCAATACCCGCGTCGCCGTAGCCGATGTATTCCGGTGCGATCGGCAGTAGGATTTTCTTATGTGAGCCGTCAGGCTGTTGACCTGCTAAAAGGTTGAATAGGTAAAAGAAGCCACTTTGACTGCCGTTAGTCAGGCTGATGTTCTTTTCGCTGATGTCCCAACCATAGGTCTCTTTCAGCATTGCCGCTAACGACTTGATGAAGCTGTCTTTGCCCTGCGGACCATCGTAGTTGGCGAGGGCGGCGATGAGTTCTCCATTGGCGAGCATGTCGGCACTGGCTTGGTTAAAGTAATCGAGCATGGCTGGGATAGCGGCTGGGTTACCACCACCGAGCATTATTGCGCCTGGAGTGCGCAGGCCATCATTCAAATCATCCATTAAACGAGTGATTCCAGAGTATCGATTAAACTTTTCACCAAACTTAGAGAACTGCATTACTTATTTTACCTAATTCATTGTGATTGCTTGTTATGTGTCAGTAAGGCAGACCTTATGCCTGCCATCAGTGTATTCCTTGAACATACCGCAATGTTTTTGCGACGCATAGCGCCAAATGCTCTAACACGAAAAAAACTTCTATAAAGTTTGGCTAATGAGTGACAGCTTGCTTATTGAACGCGCTTTTAGTGATCAAAAAAGGGAAGCCGAAGTTTCCCTTTGATTAAATTCGTTTGAGAACCGTGCGTGTTTACTTCGAACCTGTATACACAACCAACACCTTGTCATCTTGGTATTGGCGTTCGAAGGCGTAATAACCCTTGCTGTTACGGATGATGTGCTTACCTTGCGCGACAGCTGGGTGGCGTTGGCGGAATTGGCCAAGCGCTTGCCAATGTTCTAGCAACTCTGCACGTTCGCCGGAGATTTGATCCCAAGGCATGTCTGAACGGGTGCCTTGCATTGGATCGGAACCTGTTGGGCCAAAGTCACGGGCTATCTCATCACCGTAATAGATCTGTACCGCGCCCGGAGCAAGCATCAGTGCATTCGCGGCTTTGGTCTGCTTGGCAAAGTCGCTGCCGTGCTGTGTCCAGAATAGTGAGGTGTCGTGAGACGAGAGATAACTCAACACATTGAACTCGCTGTCACTGTTGATCTTGTCTGCGTAGCGAAGGTAATCAGCATCAAGATCGGATAGACACTTCAGCGCCTTAGGGGCGATGTCGCTCTGGAATTCAAAGTTGATGATCGAATCAAAGCCGTTAGCAAAGTAATCTGATTTGACTACACTGTGTGCCCACACTTCGCCAGTCATCCAGAAAGGTAAATCATCTAAGGCTTTGTCTGGGTTGTTCTGTTTCCACTCAGCTAGTGCTTGGTTAGTGCTCTCTTTAAGCTCTGCCCAGGCGTCCAGTTCAACGTGCTTGGCAGTATCGACCCTAAATCCATCAACACCATATTCGCGCACCCAGTCAGACAACCAAGTGATCAGATGTTCACGAGGTGTTTTGAGTTCATCAGTCGCGCTGGTGGGTTTATTGCGATAGAAGTTAGGCAGCCCGGTTGTCTCTGTCGATTCTGTTTTGAAATCGGGCAGGTGCGCCAAAGACATGGTGAGGTTGTTGTAACCTGGAGAGTCATAAGCGCCAATATCGCTGCGCAGCCAAGCTTTGCCCCACCACTTTTCCCACGCTTCTTTGTCGCTGTAAGATATGTAGTTGTTGAAGTAGTGCCAGTTCTGGCCAGCTTCTGGTTGCCAGTCCGTCCAGTTTTCGCCAAGCGTTTGTTTGGCTTCTTCATCAGTTAGGTTGAGTTTGCCAAAGTCGAACTCTTGCATGTCGGCAAGCGTCGCGTATCCCGTGTGGTTCATTACCACGTCCCAAACAACACGAATGCCTTTGCTGTGCGCGGTATCGATGAAGGTTTTCAGCTCGTCTTCGGTACCCATGTTGTCATCAAGCTTGGTCCAATCTTGGTGGTAGTAACCATGGTAGCCATAGTGTTTGAAATCACCGCGATCACCGCCGCCAACCCAGCCGTGAATTTGCTCTAACGGAGACGTTATCCAGATAGCATTAGCACCGAGTGATTCTATGTAATCGAGTTTTTCGGTTAAGCCTGCCAAGTCACCACCGTGGAAGGTGCCGATTTCGTCTTGTCCGTCTTGGCTGCGACCATAGCTGTTGTCGTTATCAGGGTTGCCGTTGTGGAAACGGTCGGTCATGACGAAGTAGACCGTAGCGTTGTCCCAACTAAAGTCAGCCTTGGTTTCTGGTTCTACTCTCTCCAGCAGCAGAACACCTTGGCTGTTTTCTGCAGGTTGCATGGTGACGCTGCCATTAGTCACTGTGACTTGTTTGCCTGAAAGAGCGTCTCTTACCACGGTGCCATCATCAAAGGTTTGAGTAACATCTATGGTGGTTGGTTGGTCACTGGGTACTGGACAGGCAAAGCTTTGTACTTGCTTCTGCTTTGGCTTTACCTGAACCGTGAGTTCATTGGTCTGTGGGTTGAGCGTAAATTGATAGGTGTTAGCGCGAAAGACTTTAATAGCGATTTCAGATTTATCGGTGCAGTCGTCTAGGCGAAGGGGTTTATTGAACTTGATACGACTCTCTTCGGCCAGCGCATAGTTAGTGCCACAGGTATTTTGAGTATCGCTGATAGAGAAGGTATAGCTACCTTTAGCGAGTTCCTGTTCAGCGATAACAGTGCCTTTTCCTGTCGATTCAAATACGACAGTGTTGTTATCGATCGTCAGCAATAAGCTGTCATCACTGGTTTGGCTGCATGCGCTGAGTGCGAGTATTGAAAGCGCGAGTACTGTTTTTTTCATTGTTCCCTTCCCCTGAATAAACAGGTCAGTTATAGCAAACAATGCCCTCTACAGTCTGAGCGCTGATTCATTCAGATAATCAATAACACCTCTACAAACAAATGCTTGGTTCACAAAAACAAAAAGGGAAGCTTTCGCTTCCCTTTGGGTATTTACCTTTGGTTGCTCAGAGTATGACTGAGAGCAACTGTCTCACTCGTGCTTATTTTTGCAGTAGAGAGATGTCAGCAATCTGTAGGAACAGGTTACGTAGGTTGTTCAGTAGCGTTAGACGGTTCTTCTTAAGCGCTTCGTCATCAGCCATAACCATTACGTTATCGAAGAATGCATCAACCGGTTCACGTAGATCAGCAAGCTTACTTAGGGCTTCTTGGTAGTTGCCTGTCGCGAATGCTGGTTCTAGTGCTTCCGTCATTACTTCAACGTTTTCAGCCAGTGCTTTCTCTGCGTCTTCTTGAAGAAGCGTTAGGTCGATTTCAGCTGGTAGCTCGCCATCGAATTTCGCAAGGATGTTACCTACACGCTTGTTCGCTGCTGCTAGTGCTTCTGCTGCTTCCAGTTCACGGAAGTGAGAAACCGCTTTAACACGTTGGTCAAAGTCAGCTGGCTTAGTTGGACGACGTGCTAGTACCGCTTGGATGATATCAACGCTGAAACCAGCATCTTGGTACCATGCGCGGAAACGACCTAGCATGAAGTCGATAACGTCAGCTTCTACGTTTTCGTTAGTAAGCTTGTCGCCTAGTAATTCTTTCGCTTTACCGATCAGATCCGTTAGGTCTAGGTTGTAGCCGTTTTCAACGATGATACGTAGCACACCTAGTGATGCACGACGTAGAGCGAATGGGTCAGAACCTTTTGGTGCTTGGCCAATACCGAAGATACCTACGATAGTGTCTAGCTTGTCTGCCATTGCAACTGCTGAAGAGATACCCGTGCTTGGTAGGTCGTCACCAGCGAAACGAGGCATGTACTGCTCGTAAAGTGCTAGTGCAACTTGCTCGTCTTCACCATCGTGAGTCGCGTAGTGCATACCCATTACACCTTGTGTATCCGTGAATTCGAATACCATAGATGTCATTAGGTCACACTTAGCCAGTAGGCCTGCGCGCTTAGATTTCTCAACGTCAGCATCGATTTGCTCAGCGATGTAGCCAGCAAGTTCTGTGATGCGGTCTGTTTTGTCTTTGATAGTACCAAGCTGCTTCTGGAAGATAGCTTGGTCTAACTCAGCAAGACGGTCGATAAGCGGACGCTTACGGTCTGTGTTGAAGAAGAATTCAGCATCAGCAAGACGTGGACGTACAACTTTTTCGTTACCTTCGATAACGTGGCGAGGCTCTTTAGACTCGATGTTTGATACGAAGATAAAGTTAGGAAGTAGCTTCTTGTTTTCGTCGTAAACAGGGAAGTACTTTTGGTCACCCTTCATGGTGTAAACCAAAGCTTCAGAAGGTACTTTTAGGAACTCTTCTTCAAACTTCGCTGTAAGTACTACTGGCCATTCAACCAGAGACGTTACTTCTTCAACAAGGTCATCTTCTAGGTCAGCTGTACCGCCAACCGCAGCTGCCGCTTTTTGCGAATCAGCAAGGATGATCGCTTTACGCGCTTCGTAATCTGCCATTACTTTACCGCGCTCTTCTAGGATCGCAGGGTATTGGTCAGCAGAGTCAATTGTGAATTCTTGTTCGCCCATGAAACGGTGGCCACGGATAGTACGAGCAGATGCTACGCCTAGGATTTCGCCTTCAACAAGCTCATCACCTAGTAGTACTGTCAATGTTTTTACTGGACGGATAAATTGAATGTCTGAGTTACCCCAGCGCATTGCTTTAGGGATTGGTAGGCCAGCCAGTGCTTTCGCAGCAATGTCCATCACCAATTCTTGAACAGGTTTGCCAGCCACTTCTTGTTTGAAAAGAAGCCACTCGCCTTTGTCTGTTTTCAGGCGGTCAGCTTGCTCAACAGTAATACCGTTACCACGAGCCCAGCCTTGTGCCGCTTTGGTCGCGTTGCCTTCAGCATCGAATGCCACAGAAACAGCAGGACCACGTTTCTCAACCACTTTGTCCGCTTGGCCTTCAGCCAGTGCAGTTACTTTAAGTGCTAGACGACGAGGCGCTGCGTACCACTTGATGCCTTCGTGAGAAAGCTCAGCCGTTTTAAGACCTGCTTCAAAGTTAGAAGCAAAGGCTTCTGCTAGAGAACGAAGTGCTGTTGGTGGAAGCTCTTCCGTACCCAGTTCAATTAGAAAATTCTTCGCCATGATTATTTGTCCTTCTTACACATTGGGAAGCCAAGCGCTTCACGTGACGCGTAGTACGCCTCAGCAACTGATTTAGTCAGGTTGCGGATACGAAGGATGTAACGTTGACGCTCTGTTACAGAGATAGCTTTGCGCGCATCAAGGATGTTGAATGCGTGACCTGCTTTTAGAATGCGCTCGTAAGCTGGAAGCGGAAGTGGCTTCTCAAGCTCAAGTAGCTCTTTACACTCTTTCTCGCACTGATCGAAGAAAGTGAATAAGAAATCTACGTCTGCGTGCTCGAAGTTGTATGTTGATTGCTCAACTTCGTTTTGGTGGAAGATGTCACCGTAAGTCACGTTAGAACCGTCTGGTGCTACGTTCCATACTAGGTCGTAAACAGAATCTACTTCCTGGATGTACATTGCTAGACGCTCGATACCGTAAGTGATCTCACCTGTTACAGGCTTACACTCAAGGCCGCCAACCTGTTGGAAGTAAGTAAACTGTGTTACTTCCATGCCGTTTAGCCATACTTCCCAACCAAGGCCCCATGCGCCTAGTGTTGGGTTTTCCCAGTTATCTTCAACGAAGCGAATGTCGTGAACAAGTGGGTCAACACCAAGAACCTCTAGGGAGCCTAGGTACAACTCTTGGATATTGTCTGGCGATGGTTTTAGCGCTACTTGGAATTGGTAGTAGTGCTGCAGACGGTTAGGGTTTTCACCGTAACGGCCATCGGTCGGACGACGAGAAGGTTGAACGTAAGCTGTAGACATTGGCTCTGGGCCAAGTGCTCGTAGACATGTCATTGGGTGAGAGGTGCCTGCACCTACCTCCATATCTAGAGGTTGAACAATGGTACAACCGTTTTGAGCCCAGTAATCCTGCAGCGCGAGGATCATTCCCTGGAAGGTTTTGATATCGTATTTTTGCATAGTCAGGTTCGCGCGATTCTTTTAAATGAATGAGAAAAATAACCTCTGAGTATACCGAGATATTCGTAAAGCGAGTAGGGGTAATCTTGTTTAATTAGTGGTCTAAAATGTCGTTTAGTGGATTTTTTTGCCTTTAATGTTTGTTTTTCGGCACAAGTGGATATTTTGATAAGTTTGACACTTGTGTTTGAAAGCGTGGGTGATTAAAATCTCGCGGTCTTTGGGGAGTAGCTTACTTATTCATATCCTATTGAATGAGTTCGTCCGTCAACATAATTGATGCAAAATCATCATGGCGTTCGAGGCAACCACCACCTTGGTGGCGCTTAGCAAGACCTTAGACAAGCATCGTGAACCGGGATGGGGCGCGAGGTTTGTCTATGGTTAAATATAATAATCTCCATCCCAAATGAGCATGTCGTGAGCGTTTTAGCAATTTCAATTACAACTGTCGCCTTAGCCGAGATCGGTGATAAGACTCAGTTGCTATCTCTTTTATTAGCCAGTCGATATCGCAAGCCGATACCTATCATCGCGGCTATCTTCTTTGCCACCATTGCCAATCATGCCCTTGCAGCATGGCTCGGGGTTGTGGTCGCAGATTACTTATCTCCTGAAGTCTTAAAGTGGGTGCTGGTGGTCAGTTTCATTGCGATGGCGGGGTGGATTCTGATTCCGGATAAGTTAGATGACGATGAACAGATCTCAAACCGAGGCCCGTTTGTCGCCAGTTTTATCGCTTTCTTTATTGCAGAGATCGGTGATAAAACCCAGATTGCGACCTCTATCCTAGGGGCTCAATATGCGGATGCATTAGCGTGGGTGATTTTGGGTACTACCATTGGTATGTTATTGGCGAATGTGCCTGTGGTGATCATCGGTAAATTGTCGGCAGACAAGATGCCGCTTGACCTGATTCGTAAGATCACGGCCTTGTTGTTCGTTGGTTTGGCTATTGCTGCGGCTTTCTATTAATAGGTGGTATTGAGGCTAATCATACTCAATTAGTAGAGTAATGTGTTGTAGGTCATACTCTTACAGTATTGTGGGGTTTATCGAGCGAACGGACATATAACTGTCATACTTGTCATGATATTTTAATCTTGTGAGTTAAGAACACGAGGGCATGATTATGTTGACGCGTTATATGGGTATTACTCCACAAAGCCAAAGTTATCTATTTACCTTTGGTCTTGCACTTACACTATTAGGCATGGTGTTGACGGACATGTGGCTACCAATGGTCGCGGGTGCCATCATCATGACTGCGCTTGCGGTAGAGGCTTGGATTCGGGTCGCGCATATTATTCCGATGCGCAAAGATATCCGAGAAATTCAGCATCAGCTGGAGCATCTGCAAAACAAGTCTAGAAGCGAATAAACAAAAAGCCGCTGGTACTCTGAGTTCTATTTAAGAACATAAGGTACCAGCGGCTTTTTTGATACTTGATAGTCGGTGGGGCGCTACGCCTCCAATCCCTTTCTGATCAAATACTGGTAAGGCAACGTTTCTGTTGCTTGGCCTACCAACTGGTGATCCATGAATCGGCAAAAGCTCGGAATATCTCGAGTTGTCGAAGGATCGTCAGCTTTTACCAGTAACACATCGCCATCCTGCATGTTTCTAATTGTCTTCCTGACCATCATTACTGGTTCTGGGCAACGCAGGCCTTCAGCTTCTAAAGTATGGGTTGCCAGTTCAGGTTTGAATGTCATGGTTTGTATCTCTATATCTATCTAACGAGTGAATAATACGTCTGCAGAAAAAATATGCAATAAGTGCTTGGCAAACAGAATCATTTCCTATAACTTAGTTAACAAGTTGATAACAACTCGAAACAAAGGCAACTAGCTAAGGAGTGGCGATGTTGACAGGATTAGATAGATTAACAATTTATTCGGTTCTCTGTTTTATTTCTTTTTGTGCGTTAGTACTACGTTCATCGACAGAGACCTCACTGATGCCTATTTTTGGCATAGTAGCAACGATTATTGGTATTTGGGTGGAGATGCGCCGTTGGCAAGGTATAGCCGAAGAGCGAGAGCACTAACCCGAATACAACAAGCAAATTCCGATACGACAACATTCCGACACTATCCCCAGATTTTCTTGGGCTTCCCCGCGTAATTGCGGGATTTTTTTTATCTAAAGCATGCTATAAACAACTTAGTGATCAATGACAATCGTATACAGCTAGGTAAGTGGTGTGGAATTAGAAGATATCTATCGTAGAGACCTGAATTTATTGGTCGCTTTAAAGGTATTGATTGAAGAGGGCAGTGTTAGCCAGGCCGCGATTCGTCTTAACTTAAGTCAGTCGGCAACCAGCCGAGTATTAGGGCGCTTAAGAGAGTTACTCAACGATCCCTTGTTTACGCGACAAGGTCAGCACCTTATCCCCACCAAAAAAGCACTTGAGATCAGCCAACGCATTGATCAGCCTTTAGAATCATTCCGTCAACTGCTTAGCCCGAGTGATTTCGACCCTTATTATTGTAGCGAGCGTTTCCTGATTGCGACCACTGACTACGCGATGCAAACCATCTTGCCTTATGCCCTGCCGAAGATTTATGAGCAAGCGCCGAACATCTCTTTGGAGTTTGCACCGCTGCAGCATGAACATTTGTTTAAGCAACTCAGCACCGAACGCGTTGATATGGCGATCTGTCGTCCGAGTGGCAGCATTGCACCACTTTATCAAGAGGTCTTAGGGCCGGTTGGTGTGTCGTGTCTGTTATCTAAAAACCATCCATTGGCGGACCAGCCTTTAAGCCTTGAAGACTATGTATCACTCCCGCATGCGATGATTGCGATCAGTGATGGTGTTAAGGCTTTATTAGACAACGCGTTAGCTAATCAACAGCCTCGAAAAATGGTGTTGCGTGCTTATCACCTTGAAGCCGCATTGGCGATTGTTGATAGAATGCCGTTGGTGATCACTGTACCTGCTGATTTGGCTTATTTGGTCGCTGAGCGTTATGACTTAGTCGTCAAGCCGCTGCCATTCGAGTTTATGCCGTTTGATTACTCACTGATCTGGCACTCGCGCTGCGATTCCTCTGCTTCACAACAATGGTTGAGAAGAGTGGTCAAAGAAGAGTGTGGTGAGCTGATTCAAAAACGGATTGCGGATGTCGGTTTGGGTTAACTAGGAATGAGTCTGGGTTCACTTGACCCGAATGACAAAAACGCAAAAGGGCTGATACAAATCAGCCCTTTGTTGTTTTGGGTTATCCAAGCTTAAAGGTGGCGCTTAAGGTTTGATAACCTTGTGTTTGAGAATCTATAGTTTAATGACTACGCGACCAGTGATTTGACCGTTAGTGATGTCTTCTGCAGCTTGAATAGCACCGTCTAAAGACACTTCTTTGGTTGCTTGAGCGTAGAAAGATTCTGGTAGTAGCTCAGCCAGTTGCTCCCACGCTTTAATACGTTTTTCACGAGGGCACATTACTGAATCCACACCTTGTAGGCGAACGTTACGCAGAATGAATGGCATTACCGTTGTTGGTAAGTCAAAACCGCCTGCTAGACCACACATCGCAACCGCACCGTTGTAATCAATTTGCGCCAATACTTTCGCAAGCACTTTGCTGCCTACGGTATCGATAGCGCCAGCCCACAGTTGTTTCTCTAGTGGTTTCGCTGGTTCTTCTAGTTCAGCACGCTCTACAATACGTGTTGCGCCTAATGATTTCAGTAGTTCACCGTTTACAGAAGCACGGCCAGTAACTGCTGCTACTTTGTAACCCAGTTGGTTTAGTAGAGTGATAGATACACTGCCTACACCGCCACTTGCACCTGTTACTAGGATTTCACCGTCTTCAGGTTTGATGCCTGCATCTACGATAGCTTGCACACAAAGCATCGCAGTGAAGCCAGCTGTGCCAATCGCCATTACTTTCTTAGCGTCAAGACCTGCAGGCATTGGTACTAACCAATCACCGTTTAGGCTTGCTTTCTCAGCCATGCCGCCCCAGTGACCTTCACCAACACCCCAACCAGTTAGAACAACTTCGTCGCCCGCTTTGTAGCGTGGGTCATCAGATTGTGAAACCACACCAGAAAGGTCGATACCAGGAACCATAGGGAAGTTGCGAACAATGCGCCCTTTACCTGTAATCGCCAAACCATCTTTGTAGTTCAAAGAAGAGTAGCTAACATCAATCTTCACGTTACCTTCTGGTAATTGAGATTCTTCAATTTGAGAAACTGACGCGATAGTTTTTTTGTCTTCTTGGTTTAGTACAAGTGCTTTAAACATGATCTGCTCCGTGGAGGAATATTAGGAAACTGAAGTAACTTTAGTTGAATCATCCGAGAAAAAATAATGAAACATCAACATTGAATCTATGCGTTTTGTGCATAGATGTAAGTAGTGATTTTCTTTCGTTAAGTTCGCTGAACGAATCTATGTATTGTAGGATGTCGAGTAATAAAAAGTGCAGCTATATAAATATAGCTGCACAAAAAATTACCCTTCAAGTATTACCGTCAGTGATCGCTATGGGCGTTCAAATACCGTTGCAATACCTTGGCCTAAACCAATACACATGGTCGCTAAGCCGTATTTCACATCTTGTGCTTCCATCAGGTTGATTAGGGTCGTCGAGATACGAGAACCAGAACAGCCTAGTGGGTGACCAAGAGCAATCGCACCGCCGTTAAGGTTTACTTTCTCATCAACCACATCCAGTAGACCTAGGTCTTTCGCACATGGAAGAGATTGCGCCGCGAACGCTTCGTTTAGCTCAATTACACCCATATCTTCAATGGTTAGGCCTGCACGTTTTAGTGCTTTTTGGGTTGCTGGTACTGGGCCGTAACCCATGATTGAAGGATCACAGCCTGCGATAGCCATCGACTTCACGCGAGCACGAATCTTAAGGCCAAGTGCGTTGGCTTTCTCTTCGCTCATGATAAGCATTGCAGAAGCACCATCAGACAATGCTGATGAAGTACCTGCTGTCACCGTACCGTTTGCTGGGTCAAATACCGGGCGAAGCTGAGATAAGCCTTCAACCGTAGTTTCTGGGCGAATGACTTCATCGTAATCCAGAGTGAACAGTGAACCGTCTGCTGCGTGAGCTTCTGTTGGCAGGATTTCATTTTTGAAACGACCTTCAACTGTTGCTGCTTGAGCGCGAGCATGTGATCGTGCTGCGAATGCATCTTGGTCTTCACGGCTAATACCGTGCATTTTACCTAGCATCTCAGCGGTTAGGCCCATCATACCGGCAGCTTTCGCTACGTGTTTCGACATGCCAGGGTGAAAATCAACACCGTGGTTCATTGGTACGTGGCCCATGTGCTCCACACCACCGATCAGGCAGATTTCAGCATCACCAACCATGATAGAGCGGGTTGCATCATGCAGAGCTTGCATAGATGAACCACATAAACGGTTGACCGTCACCGCACCAATCTCAATCGGTAGGCCAGCAAGCAAGGCAGCGTTACGTGCAACGTTGAAGCCTTGCTCTAGCGTTTGTTGTACACAACCCCAGTAAATATCTTCAATTTCGACAGGGTTTACTTCTGGGTTGCGCTCTAAAATGCCTTTCATCAAATGTGCCGACAGATCTTCAGCACGAGTGTGACGGAAAGCTCCACCTTTGGAACGTCCCATTGGGGTACGAAGGCAATCAACAACAACTACATTTTTCATTTTGCTATTCCTTTTCCAAATGTGGGTTACAGAGAACTGGCTTGTTGGCTGTCGTAAAAGCTTTCGCCCTTCGCTGCCATATCAAGCAATAGCTGAGGAACTTGGTACATTGCACCTAAGTCTTGGTAGCCTTTCGCCATTTCAACGAAGTTACCAATGCCCACACTGTCTAAGTAGCGGAATACGCCGCCTCTGAATGGAGGGAAGCCTAAACCGTAAACCAGTGCCATATCCGCTTCTTGCGGTGTCGCGATAATGCCTTCTTCTAGACAAAGCACCACTTCGTTGATCATTGGAATCATCACGCGCTGGATAATTGTTTGGTCATCAAAGTCTTGCGGCTGTTGGCATACGTCAGCCAAGATAGGAAGAATGTCTTCAGAGAAGGTCTTCTTAGGACGACCGCGTTTGTCTACGCTGTATGTGTAGAAACCGCTGCCGTTCTTCTGACCGTATTTTTCAGCAACGTAAAGTGCGTCGATCGCATCACGACCTTCTTTACCCATACGCTCAGGGAAACCTTGTGCCATTACAGCTTGTGCGTGGTGTGCTGTGTCTAGACCCACAACGTCTAGCAAGTAAGCTGGGCCCATTGGCCAACCGAACTTACGCTCCATCACTTTATCGATCTTAGTGAAATCAGCACCGTCACGTAGCAACATGCTGAAACCGCCAAAGTAAGGGAAAAGTACACGGTTTACGAAGAAGCCTGGGCAGTCGTTAACAACGATAGGGGATTTGCCCATCTTCGCTGCGTAAGCGACTACGCGATTAATGGTTTCTTCTGAAGTATGCTCGCCACGGATGATCTCAACCAAAGGCATGCGATGCACTGGGTTAAAGAAGTGCATGCCACAGAAGTTTTCTGGGCGCTTCAAAGATTTCGCTAACAGGTTGATCGGAATCGTTGAGGTGTTTGATGTAAGAACTGTGTCTTCACCCACGAGACCTTCAACTTCACTCAGCACTGCTGCTTTTACTTTAGGATTTTCTACAACCGCTTCCACAATCACATCTGATTGTTCAACACCTGCATAATGCAGACTTGGAGTAATAGAAGACAGAATGCCTGCCATCTTGAATCCATCTAGGCGACCGCGTGATAAGCGTTTATTCAACAGCTTAGAAGCTTCGTTCATACCAAGGTCAAGAGACGCTTGTGCGATGTCTTTCATCATCACGGGCACGCCTTTTAACGCTGATTGGTAAGCAATACCGCCGCCCATGATGCCTGCGCCGAGTACGGCTGCACGCTCAGTTGCTTTGTTTGCAGACTTACCCGCTTGCTTCGCTAGGCCTTTGATGTATTGGTCATTTAGGAATAAGCCGACTAGTGCTTTAGCTTCTTCTGATTTCGCTAGCTTGACGAAGTGCTTACGTTCGGTATCGAGTGCAGCATCACGATCGCTTCGTGCCGCTTCTTCAATTGCAATCACAGAAGTGATTGGCGCTGGATAATGAGGTCCGGCTTTTTGAGCAACTAAGCCTTTCGCCATGGTAAAGCTCATCATCGCTTCTAGTTTGCTTAATGAAAGCGCTGATGTTTTTTGTTTACGACGTAGCTGCCAATCGAGTTTTTCATTGGCTGCTAGAGAAACAGTGTTAATCGCTGATTCTAATAGTTGGTCTGTTTCAACAATCGCATCTAACAAGCCAACTTTAAGTGCTTCATCTGCACGGCATGCTTTGCCTTGCGTGATAATTTCCATTGCACTGTCAGCACCGATAACACGTGGCAGACGCACACAACCACCAAAGCCAGGCATGATGCCAAGTTTGGTTTCTGGTAGGCCTATGCTGGTGGTCTTGTCACCGATACGGAAATCGGTAGCGAGTACACATTCACAGCCGCCGCCAAGGGCATGGCCACGCATCATTGAAAGAGTTGGGACAGGAAGGTCTTCTAGCTTGCTGAAGATTGAATTAGCGAATCTTAACCATTCATCAAGTTCTGCTTCTGGCTTAGCAAATAGGCCAAGAAATTCAGTGATGTCTGCGCCTACGATGAACGCGTCTTTGTTTGAAGTTAAGATTAAACCACGTAATCCAGCGTGAGCATTAAGAGCATCTAACGCTTTGTCTAGTGATTCTAAAGTAGCAAGGTCGAGTTTGTTTACAGAGGCCGGAGCACAGAAGCTAAGTTCTGCAATACCATCTTGTAATTCCTTTACCTGTAAGGTGTTAGCTTGGTAAATCATTGTCTATCTCCATGACATACAATCCACGATTGTTTGAGAGAATCTTGTTATCTTTCTATTATTGTAGAATACCTGGTAAGACCAGTCATTCTAGTCTGTACCTCTGCTTGGTGAATTTCAATACATTTTTTAAACAATTGTTTAACATTGTGCGATGGCACAGATCCTCTAACCCTTATTATTCACGCGTGATACACTTCGCCGCTCTTATTAATTAAGTTAACGATATGAATGAACAGCCCTATTTAATACCGTCAGCGTCGGCTCGGTTTGAAGAAGAGATCAAGAAGAGCGTCTTCATTACTCATCTTGCTCATACTCCAAGTGTAGAAGCTGCTAAACAGTTCGTAGAACAGGTAAAAAAAGAGCATTCATCAGCGCGACATAATTGTTGGGGCTTTGCTGTAGGGCGACCTGAAGACTCGATGAAGTGGGGCTTTAGTGATGATGGCGAACCCTCGGGTACTGCGGGTAAGCCTATCTTGGCGCAACTGTCTGGTTCTGGTGTTGGTGAACTGACGGCTGTTGTTACTCGTTATTCTGGCGGAATCAAGCTTGGAACGGGTGGCCTAGTAAAGGCATATGGTGGTGGAGTACAACAAGCTCTTAAGCTGCTTCAAACTATCGAGAAAAAAATAACCACAAAATTACGGCTAGAGTTAGACTATGGCTTTGTGCCAATCGCGCAATCCATTATGGCTCAGCATCAGGCTGTTGAAGTCCAAGCGGATTATGGTGTTCAAGTTGAGCTTATTATTGAAATCGAGCTCCTTCAGGTAGATTCGTTTACCCAAACCATGATCAATAAAAGCGGTGCCAAGGCACTGGTAACGAAAGTCAAAGACAACTAGGAAGTGTGAAGCATTTCGCTTCGTTCAATAGCTCATGCAATTTCGCTCAATTATTCGAATCGTCGGATTATTATTAGCACTTTTTAGTGTATCAATGCTCGCACCTGCGCTCGTCGCACTGATCTATAGAGATGGTGCGGGTGTGCCATTTGTGACGACTTTCTTCGTTCTATTATTTTGTGGAGCAACTTGCTGGTTTCCAAACCGACGTTATAAACATGAATTGAAGGCGCGAGATGGCTTTCTCATTGTGGTGTTGTTCTGGACGGTAATCGGTAGTGCTGGTGCGCTGCCGTTTTTGATCGCAGATAATCCGAGTGTTTCCGTTACTGATGCCTTTTTTGAATCGTTTTCTGCATTAACGACGACAGGTGCAACCGTAATTGTTGGCCTCGATGATCTACCTAAAGCAATTCTATTTTACCGCCAATTCCTGCAGTGGTTTGGTGGTATGGGTATCATCGTATTGGCGGTAGCCATCCTTCCTGTTCTGGGTATCGGTGGTATGCAGCTATATCGTGCTGAAATCCCGGGTCCAGTAAAAGACAGCAAGATGACCCCGCGTATTGCTGAAACGGCAAAAGCACTTTGGTACATCTATTTGAGTCTAACGATTGCTTGTGCAGTGGCGTTCTGGCTAGCAGGGATGAGTTTCTTTGATGCGATCAGCCATAGCTTCTCTACTATTGCGATTGGTGGTTTCTCGACTCACGATGCGAGTATGGGTTATTTCAATAGCCCGGCGATCAATATGATTACGGTCGTGTTCCTTCTTATATCTGCATGTAACTATTCTCTGCACTTTGCGGCATTTGCTTCAGGCGGTGTGCATCCTAAGTATTACTGGAAAGATCCTGAGTTCCGCGCTTTTATCTTTATTCAAGTAGTGCTGTTCTTAGTTTGTTTCTTATTATTGCTGAATCACCACTCTTACGATTCGTATTATGATGCTTTCGATCAGGCGTTGTTCCAGACAGTATCTATTTCAACAACCGCAGGCTTCACCACCACCGGTTTTTCTGAATGGCCGTTATTCTTACCTGTGCTGCTTCTGTTCTCTTCTTTTATAGGGGGTTGTGCAGGTTCAACGGGTGGCGGTATGAAAGTCATTCGAATATTACTGCTTACTTTACAGGGTGCTCGTGAAATGAAGCGTCTTGTCCACCCGCGTGCTGTCTATACCATCAAGGTTGGTGGTTCGGCGCTACCACAACGTGTCGTTGATGCGGTTTGGGGCTTCTTCTCTGCATACGCATTAGTTTTTGTAGTTTGTATGTTGGCTCTTATTGCTACGGGGATGGATGAGCTGAGTGCTTTCTCTGCTGTGGCGGCAACATTGAATAACCTTGGTCCAGGCTTAGGTGAAGTGGCAATGCACTTCGGCGATGTGAATGACAAGGCTAAATGGGTGTTGATCGTATCTATGCTGTTTGGCCGTTTAGAGATATTCACCTTATTAATTTTATTGACCCCTACGTTTTGGCGTAGCTAAGGACATATTGTGGCAAAAGCTCTATTTTTGTATTCAAGCCGTGAAGGGCAGACCAAGAAAATCTTGAACTATATAAAAGAAGAAATGAATGGGTTCGAATGTGAGCTTCAAGATTTACACACTGTTGGTAATGTTGACTTTGCTCAATACGACCGAGTTTTGATTGGTGCATCTATTCGTTACGGCCACCTTAATAAGAAGCTATATCAGTTTATTGATGCCAACCTTGCTCATCTGCAATCAAACAAGGTTGCTTTCTTTTGCGTTAACTTAACAGCGCGTAAAGAAGACCAAGGAAAAGATACGCCAGAAGGAAGTGCTTACATTAAGAAGTTCCTTCTTAAGTCCCCGTGGCAACCTACTTTGATTGGTGTGTTTGCTGGCGCCCTCTATTACCCTCGTTATAACTGGTTCGATAAAACCATGATTCGCTTCATTATGAATATGACAGGTGGAGAAACGGATACAACCAAGGAAGTTGAGTACACGAACTGGGAAAAAGTCTCTTTATTCTCTAAGAAACTGCAAGAGATGTAAGAGAAAAGCCTACTTTTGAGGCGTTTTGTGCTCTTTTTAATCGAACGAATAAAAAAACGAGAAAAACTTCAAAAAGGGC
>NZ_MCSD01000022.1:0-15072 GCF_002872555.1 Vibrio sp. 10N.286.55.E10 | reverse complement strand
GTATTGGTCACTCAGTTCATTGAAATCAATTTTGTTACCGAAGTAACTGCTATTACCTAAGTAATAACGTTTTGATATTCATCAACGAGTGCCCACACAGATTGATAGGTTTAAATTGTTAAAGAGCGCTAGCGTTTTGTGATTCACATCTCAGTCGCTAGGGGTGCGTACTATACCTGCACCACTTTGAGAGTCAAGGGTTATTTTCAAACTCTTTTTCTCTACCGATTTCGCTGTGTGACTTTCGTCTCACTCCGTGTCGGTGAGGCGGCATTATAGAGAGATTGAGATGGAGCACAAGGGCTTTTTGAAATAAAAGTTTTGTTCGCCTAAAAAGCCACCAGATCCGCATTTTTCGAATAAAAACTAAACATTTGAGACGTATCACAGCAATACATTGGAAAAATGGAAGCCATGAACGTAAGATTCATGTGTCTATTTTGTTAATGGTAGATGCGTCTATTTCGTTTATTAATATGTAGTATTCCGATATGAACTCAAAAAAATCGATGTTGTTAATTGTCGCACTGGCTGTATTAGGCGGCATTGTTTTCTCTCAGGTAGATATATCGCCTGCAATTACCTTTATCCTTGGTGTCTTGGCTTCCGCTTTTGTTGTTAACTTTTCAAGCACCGACTCAAAATCAGATTCAGAACCTAAGGCTTCAACCAAAACACTTTATGTGGGTAACCTTCCCTACAAAGCGAACGAATCACATGTACGTGAATTATTCTCAGAGCATGGTGAAGTATTTGCAGTACGTTTAATGAAAGACAAACGTACTGGTAAAAGAAGAGGCTTTGGATTTGTTGTTATGGCAAGTAATGATGTGAATCATGCAATCTCTGCACTTAACGATAAAGATTACATGCAACGAACTTTAAAAGTACGTGTTGCAAATGATCCTAAACATCCTGAAGCGGACGAATCTGAACTGAGCTAAACTCTAACTGCTTTAACATACTATTTAGTGCACTTTCTTTTTTAGGAAGTGCACTACAAAAAACCTCACGCACTCCCCCTTCTTTATTAATGCTTTCCAAACCCAACAAATCTTGAACCCGCTTAGCTATCGCTTTACCAGAATCTATCAGCACTACACTTTCACCTAGTACTTGTTGAATCTCTGATTTGATCAGTGGGAAATGGGTACATCCTAATACGGCCACATCAATTGTGTTTATCATCGGTCGAAGGATTTTCTGCAACTCTTCAAGGCTAATCTCCTCGCCCCTAAGTTTCTCTTCGGCCATATCCACCAGCCGAGTAGAACCCAACAGCTCTACTCTTTTATTACTCGAGAAATTTTTAATGAGCTCGTGTGTGTATTCGCGAGTAATCGTCGCAGGGGTTGCAATAAGGCCAACCGCTTTATTAGCCAGTAACGAAGCTGGCTTGATTGCCGGGACAACACCAACAATGGGGATAATATTATTAGCGCGAAGTGTAGGAAGGACTATCGTACTGGCCGTATTACAAGCTATCACTACAATATCAATAGCGTGACTAGCCACAAAACTGGCCACGATACTTTGGACTCGCTGAATGAGGACTTGCTGATCGAGCTCACCATATGGGTAAGCCTCGTTATCGAATACATAGATATAGTTGTGATTTGGTAGTAACTGGCTTATCTCTTTATATACAGACAGACCGCCAACTCCAGAATCAAAGACCAATATGTTTTTTTGTAGACTATCCGACACAACGATTACCTATAATAAGTTTCGCTGCAATGATACTCCTTCGCTTAGTTTTCGCCAATCCTCACTCTATATAATGCAAGCCTGATAGCGTTGATGAACAAAACGCTCACCTTGCTCTACCTTTTCTAACTCTATCTTGAGCTTTCCTTTAAAACACGGTGCTGACGTCACTAGTGTATGGAACTCACCATCTTCACCACATAGATCGACATGACTTGGCAAACTGTCTATTAGTTCAGGCGTGTATTCTTTCCCGCAATAGCTCATGTCTAATGCATCGCTATCAACTGTGACGAGAAAGGTTTCGATTCCTCTATTTATGATTTCTTGAGCCAGCGCTTGGCTACTCTCTCCCATTAGAGGAAATACACACTCCCAACCCGCAGGTTCTATATAACTTCTTCGGTAGTCAGCAATACCATTGCAAAACATATCGCCGAATGCCACGGCATCAATTGATAAGCCAGACCCTTTCAATGCTGAGACAATCGTACTTTGGTAAATCTCATTGCTTGGGAAGACTTCCGGAAGCTCTATGGTGATGAGTGGCAAACCGATTAATTGTGCCTGCATGGCAACCACATCAATAGGAGTTACCTGGAAAGGCACTTCATCTCCAACATATGTAGTATAGAGAGCAACAACTTCATACTCGGCATTCTCAAGCAAACGCTCTAGGGTTAAGGTAGAGTCTTTACCTGATGACCAGCTTATGACGACTTTCTTTTTCATTGATATACCCAATAAGAAAAAACCGCCCGAAGGCGGTTTAGGTGTTAATTAGAATTGGTAAGTAGCATTTACGTAATATGTACGCTCTGGTGATGGGTATCCACCAGCAGTCTCGTACTCTTCGTCAGTTAAGTTATCCACTCGACCATTTAAAGTAAGGTTTTCATTCGCATAGTAATTCACCGAAACATCAAACAGACCATACGCAGCAAGATCTTCAGAGAAGTCCGGTCTCTCACCTACATATTGGTAGCCTAGCGAAACATCAACCTCATCGAAACTAGCCACTGCATTATACTTGTAAATCTTCTTAGCTCTGCGTATCAATTGATCACCAGATTGATCTTCTGGGTCTTGAAAGTTAGCGCTCACTTGATGATTAATAAAGCTAGTATCAAATCCAACGACCATTTCCACACCACGTAGTTGGCTTTCGCCATCGGTATTGTAGTACTTGCTTGTCGCGTAGTTGTAATCAATTAAGTCTTCGACGTTCGTGTCATAGCCAGTAATCGACCAATCAACATCCTTGATTAAGCCACCAAAAGTCAGCTCGAATGAATCTGCCTTTTCAGCTTCTAACTGTGCATTACCGTAGTAGCTGTATAGTTGATATAAGTTAGGTGCCTTGAAGGATGTGCCATAAGCTGCCTTCACGACAAGCCACTCAGCATAACGATAGCCTAACCCTGTGTTGTAAGTGGTTTCGGTACCAAACTGTTCATTGTCATCCACACGGACGCTCAGCTCGCCAAACACTTTATCCGCATCTGCGTTTAATGCAGCGAAGTACGCAACATTCGTTCTGTCGTATTCAGTATTCGAAGGCTTAACAATATAAGCCTCATCACGCCAATCTACACCGCCACTAAGAGTCAGTGCCGAAGTTAGTTTGTATGAATTAACCCACTGAACATTTAGCTGTTCAAGCTCATCAGATGTTGCTGACGCCGAGTTCTTGCCTAAAGACTGTTCGTAGTTCCAGTTATCTTGATTCTGATAGTTAACTAGGAAATCAGACTTAAGTTCACTGCCACTATATTTAACACCAGTAGCAAAGGTAGAATTTTGAACTTCAGCTTCTTTGTAAGAATGGACTGGGTTACCGGTATTAAAATCAACATACGAACCATCATATTGAGAAATGGTTTCAAACATGCGGAAGTTCGCAAAGCCACTCCACTGTTGGTCGAAGTTATGTACGTACCCGATCAAAGCATTACGTGATTCAAACCCATGACGGTCGCCATCGTTTACTCCGGGCATGGGGTGAACGTTATAGCCTTCATCAGAATCGTAACCAACCGATACATTCAAATGACCATTTTCGCCAACTTTTGTACCACTAACAAAACTTAACTCTTCATAATCACGGCTGCCTAATCCCGCACTCACTACCGTTTCTTCATTGTCAGAACTGGCAACTGTAATGATATTAATCACACCACCAATAGCTTCTGAACCATACATAGCAGCACGAGCGCCTCGTACATACTCGACTCGGTCAACAAATGTGATTGGCAGCTGGCTGAAATCAACACCACCTTTTGCAGCGCGAGCAAAACGAATGCCGTCAATTAACACAAGAACCTGATCAGAGTTAGCACCTCGAACAAAGATCGAAGCTTGCTGGCCTCTACCACCATTCTGTGTAACTTGAATGCCCGTTAATCGTTTGAATACATCAGTTAGTGACTTAGCTTGAATACGAGCTATATCTTGACGTGTCACAACCTCAACTTGAGCGACAACACTTTCGGTGCTTTGCTCAAAACGGTTAGCCGTAACCACCATGGTTTCGTCGGCAGATGCTTGTTGGGCGTGTAAATTGGAGATAGGTGAAAGCAGCGATGCTACAGCAACCGCTAAAAGGGATTTGTTCATGTTGTGATCCTAAATCGCGTAAAGTCCTACCAAACCACATTTATGGTTTGGCCGCTGGCAGGTATTCGGACTCAAGAGCACAACCTTATGGTTACCTTGTATTCGACTTCCCACAAAAAGCTATTTGCAGTGTCTTATGAATACTTGTTCTCTTTTACCGCTGCGCGTCAGTTCTGGATTCGCACCAGATTCCCTCTTCAGCCATCTATACATCCAAATGGCACCAGCTTGCCGAAGATAGTATTGACCTCTGAATCATTTGTCTAGTCTAAGATAGTTATAAGCTATAGTTTTCATGGCCTATTTACACTGATTGGCTCTCAACACTGGACAAGCGCCTGTGATTGAATAAAATCTGCGCTCTTGATTTAAAAGCACGACAGCAAAAGGCATAACAATGGCGAATTTAGATGTAAACCCGCAACGCTACCAAGAACAACTGGCAGAAAAGACTGAACGTCTTACTGAAATGTTCTCAGAATATAATGTGCCTGAGCTGGAAGTGTATGAATCTCCAGAACAACACTACCGCATGCGTGCTGAGTTCCGCGTGTGGCATGAAGGTGACGATATGTATTACGTCATGTTCAATCAAGAGACTAAAGAAAAATACCGCGTAGACCAGTTCCCTGCAGCTAGCCGTCTTATCAATGACCTAATGCCTCTATTAACAGATGCAATGAAGGACAACCACTCTCTACGCCATAAGCTATTCCAAGTAGATTTCCTTTCTACATTAAGCGGCGAGATTTTGGTGTCACTGCTTTACCATCGCCAATTAGGTGAACAGTGGATTCAAGATGCTAAAGCACTTAAGCAGCAATTAAACGATGAAGGTTTTAACCTAAACCTGATTGGTCGTGCGCGTAAGATGAAAATTGTACTGGATCGCGACTATGTAATTGAAAAGCTAGACGTGAATGTTGATAGCTACATCTACCAACAAGTAGAGAACAGCTTTACTCAACCAAACGGCAAAGTAGCAGAGAAAATGCTGGAATGGGCTGTCGACTGTACTCAGGACAGCAAAGGCGACTTGCTTGAGCTTTACTGTGGTAACGGTAACTTCTCATTAGCGCTAGCACAAAACTTCGAGCGTGTACTGGCAACTGAACTGGCGAAACCGTCAGTAGAATCTGCGCAATACAACATCACGGCGAACAAGATTGATAATGTTCAGATTATTCGTATGTCTGCGGAAGACTTTACCGTAGCAATGGAAGGCAAGCGTGAATTCCGTCGTCTACAGCAAGCGAACATCGATCTTAAGAGCTACAACTGCAACACTATCTTTGTTGATCCACCGCGTTCAGGTATGGATGTAGATACTTGTAAGATGGTTCAAGGCTACGAGCGTATCATGTACATCTCTTGTAACCCTGAAACGTTGAAAGAGAACCTAGAGATCTTAAGCGAAACACACGATATCACTCGTTTTGCTCTGTTTGACCAGTTCCCTTACACCCACCACATGGAAGCGGGTGTATTCTTAGAGCGCAAAGCATAAGTCTCGCTTTCTCGGTCTAAGGCAAACAGCAAATACAAAAAAACGAGCCCATTGGCTCGTTTTTTTAATTTCTAAATCAGCTTAAGCCGTTTTGCCGATAAAGCCGAGTTTCTTACCTACCCATGCAAGAAGCAACATCGCGACAATAATCGCAAAGAAGTTTGAGCCAGCATCAGGGTGTTGTGCCTTCACGAAAGCCGAGTGACCAAATGCACCCACGAAGAAACAAGCTAAACCTACTAATGGAATATCTTCAGATACTGGGTTAGTTAGGTATTCTTGGTAAAGCGCTTGTACAGCCAAAACTAAAGCGATAAGCGGAAAAATAGAGAAGCCCACTTCGCTCATTGTTACCCAAGATAACAATGCATCACCACACACACCGGCTACAACAGCAAGTACGAGTGTCTTTCTTTCAGAACCACGGTTTACAGTATTATTTTCATTCGACATTATTCAATCCCGCCTTTTAATCGGTTACGTTCACGTTCTTTACGATACCAAAAAGCTCCTTTGGCCATCATTCGCAATTGCATGATCAAGCGTTCAGCCAATTCATCTCGCTGACGTCGATCTAAATCTAATGCTTCTGCCCCTGAGTTGAAGACTAAGATGACCGAGGCTTCAGCTTGAGTGAAAGCTTCGTCCCTTGTCATGCCAGTCGTTATCAAATATTCGGTTAACTCAGCAGAGAAGTGCTGTATCTCACGAGCTACCGCTGCACGAAACTCAAATGAAGTTCCTGAGCGCTCTCGCAATAACAGTCTGAATACGTTAGGGCTGCTTTCAATGAATTCCATAAAGGTTTCAACCGATGTACGAATCACACTGCCTTCTTTTACTATGCGCTGCCTAGCTTGACGCATTAACTGGCGCAACAGTAAGCCACCTTCATCAACCATGGTTAAGCCAAGCTCATCCATGTCTTTGAAGTGACGATAAAAGGAAGTCGGTGCTATTCCAGCCTCACGAGCGACTTCTCTCAAGCTTAGATTGGAAAAACTACGATCAGCGCTGAGTTGGCTAAATGCAGCATCGATTAAGCTGCGACGAGTTTTTTCTTTTTGCTGTGCGCGAATGCCCATTGGTTTCATACTTTATCAATTTCTTCTTTTACAGCCTAAACAGGCATGTCTAATACTCTGTTCAATATAACGCGAATCACTTATTTATATAAGGCACTCTGGTTATATAAGACACTAAACATACCTCTTTGTTCACGTACCGAAGTAAATACGTTCAAAGAAAAAATTTCAATATCCACACTGTCATTTGGAGACATACGACATACCAAATATTATTTTTTCGATAACACTGCGTGATCCCACCGACTCTCTGATGCCCTTTTCATGTACCAAAGAACAGAATCAGTTAAAATCTCGCTAAAGCAATGTTAATCAAATATAACAAGGAAGATATCTATGCCGCACTCCAACCACTTTGATGTAATCGTAATTGGTAGTGGCCCCGGAGGAGAAGGGGCAGCGATGGGATTAACCAAAGCCGGGTTGAACGTTGCAATCATTGAGAAAGAGAGCAGTGTTGGTGGTGGTTGTACTCACTGGGGAACCATTCCTTCCAAAGCACTGCGTCATGCCGTAAGCCGTATTATCGAATTCAACAACAATCCACTGTTTTGTCAGAACAACAAAAGCATTCACTCAACGTTTTCCAACATTTTGGGTCATGCTAAATCCGTAATCGACAAGCAGACTCGATTACGCCAAGGCTTCTACGACCGTAACCAATGCACACTAGTATTTGGTACGGCGCGCTTCATTGATACCAACACTGTCTCAGTAATGCAAAGCGATGGCACTGAAGAACATTACAGTGCAGACAAATTTGTTATCGCTACGGGTTCTCGTCCTTACCAACCAGATAATGTCGATTTCCTGCATGAACGTATTTACGACAGCGACTCGATTCTTTCTCTTAAACACGACCCGCAACACATCATCATCTATGGTGCTGGCGTTATTGGTTGTGAATACGCGTCGATTTTCCGCGGTTTAGGCGTAAAAACCGATCTTATCAATACTCGTGATCGTCTGTTGTCATTTCTAGACAATGAAACCTCAGATGCACTTTCTTATCACTTCTGGAACAGTGGCGTCGTGATTCGTAACGATGAAACCTTTGAGAAAATTGAAGGCACTGATGATGGCGTGATTATTCACTTAGAATCTGGCAAAAAGATGCGTGCTGATTGCCTGCTGTATGCTAATGGTCGAACGGGTAATACCGATAAACTGAACCTTGGCGCTGTTGGCTTAGAAGCGGACTCGCGTGGGCAAGTCTCAGTAAATACTAATTACCAAACCAATATTGACCATGTTTACGCTGTCGGTGATGTGATTGGCTACCCTAGCCTAGCGAGCGCGGCTTATGACCAAGGTCGATTTGTTGCCCAAGCTATTGTCAAAGGCGAAGCTGAAGGTCACCTAATTGAAGACATTCCAACCGGCATCTACACCATCCCTGAGATCAGCTCAGTAGGTAAAACCGAGCAAGAGCTTACCGCAGCTAAAGTACCGTACGAAGTGGGACGTTCTTCATTCAAACACTTAGCTCGAGCTCAAATCGCCGGTAAAGATATTGGTAGCTTGAAGATCCTATTCCACCGTGAAACCAAAGAGATTTTGGGTATCCACGTGTTTGGTGAGCGTGCCGCTGAAATCATCCATATCGGCCAAGCGATTATGGAGCAGAAAGGTGAAGCAAATACCATCGAGTACTTTGTAAATACCACCTTTAACTATCCAACGATGGCAGAGGCTTATCGTGTTGCCGCTCTTAACGGCCTTAACCGTTTGTTCTAAATAAAGAACTAACAGGAGTATTTGACCACCCATAGGCTAAATACATAGACAGCAAGCCATGAGCTTGCTGTTTTCATTTAAGCCATTGAAAAATATAGCAACTAAAGTAATTAGATCATGATGTTCTAAATGCTATTTAGTCTGTACATCTTCTATTTGTACCCGTTAGAACTAAGCGAGGAATTCGCCCTTCTTCCACTGAGAAACAAATAACACACCAAGACCAATACCACGCATTGCCATAAAACTCAGCATCGCAAGCCACAGAGAATGATTTTCTAAACTGGACGCTAGGAAGAAAATAGCAAAGAAGCTGCAGGTCGCGACAAACATACTATTACGCATGTCCTTGCCTTTAGTTGCTCCAACAAAAATACCATCGAGTAAGAAGCACCACATTGAAACCAGTGGCATTGCGATCAACCAAGGTAGGTACACCTCAGCTTGGCTTTTTACATCTGGGATTGTGGTGATCATATTAATCAAGCTAGACCCGGCGCTCGCAAACACGATAGTGAGTACCAAACAGATGTTGAAACTCCAAAAGAAGGTGCCAATCAACGACTGATTTAACTCATCTTTATCTTTCGCTCCTATCGCCTTACCGACCATCGCTTCCATCGCGTAAGCAAAGCCATCCATCCCATAAGAGATGATCATCAAAAAGCTCATCAATACCGCATTAGCCGCCACGACATCATCGCCAAAGCTTGCTCCTTGGAAAGTCATGAAAGTGAAAGTAGCTTGCAGGCACAATGAACGGAGAAAGATATCGCGATTCAATTTTACGAAACGACTCAAGCCTTGACTGGTTTTCTTAAGCAAATCCCATGGCGAAGGCAGTTGTCTCTTAATCCAGATTCGATAAACACAAATCAAGCCAAATGTTAGACCGGCATAATCGGCCATTACAGACGCCAATGCTGCACCTTCCACTTGCCACCCTAAACCGATAACAAAAACGATATCCAAAACGATATTGGTGATATTGGTGATGATCACCATCCACATTGGCGCTTTGGCATTTTGGGTTCCAAGTAGCCAACCTAGAATCACAAAGTTAGTGAGCGCAGCAGGTGCACTCCAAGCGCGAATTGAGAAATATTGCTGACCATAGTGCTTAACTTGCTCACTGGCGCTACTCAATGAGAAAACTAAATCGGCGACTAGACTGTGTAAAAGCAAGAAGACACCAGCAAACCCTAAGGCCATGGTCACGCCTTGCACGAAGACTAAGCCAAGTTGCTTTCCATCATTCGCACCATAAGATTGTGCGGCTAGCCCTGTTGTCGACATGCGTAAGAAACCGAGCAGCCAAAAGGTCACGCTGATCATTGTGCCACCTAATGCCACACCACCGAGATACCAAGAATGCTCTAAGTGACCGATAACCGCCGCATCGACTAAGCCCAGCAGTGGAACAGTAATATTAGAGAGAACCATCGGGATCGCGAGCAACAGCACTTTTTTGTGCATCGCCTGATTGGATAGAGTTTGAAAAATAGTTTGGGGATTAAATAGCTTCACGATCACCTCTTAGATTAGAGGCGATAGTTTAACCTAGTGGGTGGGCTTTCACTATGTTGTGGAATTTTACTTATACCGGCTATGTACTCAATTACTCGAAATACAGAACCACTAGGTTTACCACTTAACGAGTACTAACTGCGGCGTTAAACGTTTTTTGACCTGAGAGATCTTACAAAGAAGTCGCTGCCACAATTTCCAACGATTGCATTGCTGGTCTAGTGGAGAAAACGCTTTTACCCATTGCGTCCATGGCAGCCAATTAAGAACGCTGTCTACCGGAGAAGATAGGCCATGCGCATACTTTCCAGAACCGAGCTTTTGCCCAAGAGCGCTAGAGCTTTTATCTCCAGCTAATACTAAACACGCATGTGCATGAGTAAAGTAGCGGCTGAGAGACTGAATAAAGTTCGCCGTCTGTTGTTCATTACAATCCAGCAAAGCATGTTCACATACCACCATCACCGACGCTTGCTCTGGGATGTTAAGTTCATCTAACCAAGTTAAGTCATCAACAGAGCCACACTCTAAACGATAGCGTTCATTTTTGTGGAACAAACGTTGTCGCCAAAGCAGATTCTCGGTCATATCCAGCTCAACCCAATGGCAGCGTCCATTATCTAAACGGTAGAAACGGGTATCAAGCCCTGCTCCCACGTTAATAATCCAAGCATCTGGGTTGTGAGATAGAAATTGTTGAACTTGAGAGTCACAAAGTTGAGTCAGTGTTGCGTAGAGAAGTTGTTGCTGATCGAGCTCACCAGTAAGACATTCTGGTGCGAGCTGGCAACGCTTGCAGGCTTGAGCTGCGATAGGATCATAAACGAGACCGTCATCGGCTAGGCTTTCACGACTACGAAACCAAAGGTGTTGAACGAGATTGGTCGGAACTTGGAATTCTTGGTGTGCAGACCCTTGTTCAGAAGAAGCCTTTTGAACAGAGGAGCGTGGCTTACGAGTAAGCGGCTTCATTTGAGGTTTGGTTGGGTTTGACATCATCATCTTCCTTGTATCTCGACAAAGAAGATGATAATAAATATCAATTACAATAACAAGTTATTGAGAATAAATATCAATAAGCTGTTTGTACTGGCTACATCCAGTCGGTGTTGCGAATAATACCAACCGCAAGCCCTTCAATAGACAAGTGTTGAGATTCTAGATCGACATGGATTGGAGAAAATTCTTCATTTTCAGCATGTAACAGAACCGTTGAACCTTTACGTTCTAGGCGCTTTACCGTTACATCATCATCGACACGAGCCACTACAACCTGACCATCGCGGACATCTTGTGTTTTATGAACAGCTAATAAATCACCATCCATAATACCGATGTCTTTCATACTTTCGCCATTTACACGAAGTAAGAAGTCAGCTTGTGGTTTAAACATGCCTGGATCAACTTGGTAATGCATTTCTACATGCTCTTGAGCCAAGATAGGCTCACCAGCGGCAACCTGACCGATTAATGGTAAACCTTGCTCTTCGTTTGCTGCATCTTCAAGCAAAATACGAATACCGCGAGACGCACCCGGGATAATCTCAATCGCTTCTTTACGAGCAAGAGCTTTCAAATGTTCTTCTGCAGCATTGGCAGAACGGAAGCCTAGTTCACGCGCGATTTCTGCACGTGTCGGTGGCATACCGGAATCTTCGATCTTACCTTTGATAAGGTCAAAGACTTGTTGCTGGCGGGGCGTTAACGGCTTCATGATTCACCTGTCTTTTTATACAGTTGACTGTGAGTATATCCAGTAACTGAACAAAAGCAAAGCAATTGGTTGTTTTTAGTTCATTTTTAGCAAATTACAAAAACAAGATCTCTAGCCACACATAACCTGCGAGTGCCAAACAGATGAAAACCGCTGCCGAGCCGACATCTTTCGCCATTCCAGATAACTCATGATGCTCACTGCCGATTCGGTCGACAACCGCTTCAATCGCGGTATTGATTAGCTCGACAACCATCACCAATACCACAGATGAGATCATTAAGATTCGTTCAACCTGGCTTACATCCAGGTAAAATGCCAACGGAATAAGCACGGCCGCCATGAACACTTCTTGTCGAAATGCAGCCTCGTTTTTAAACGAACTCGTAATGCCTTGCCATGAAAAGCCTGCTGCTTTGATGATGCGTTTGAATCCGGTGTTTGATTTTTTGGTCATTTTTAACCCTATACTCAATCAGTCGATGAATGATTTTCCACAAACTTAACGGCAATATGACTATTTCCATTAAAAGGTTAGACCAGTTTCTGGTATTCTTGCATCGATTAAATTTACGCCTAGGCTTATCCCTATTTCACTCATAGGATTTATCCTTTTTATCATAGAAATAGAGATACGCTTCAGCACATTGAAATAACTATTGAGGCAGTGAACCTATATGTCTTCTGGACAATCTTTTTCACGTTCATTAATGAAGCTACCTTTATCCCTATTGGTAAAGGGCACATCAATTCCTTCAAACCCTGTTGAGGATTTGAACATTGATTTGAGCAAACCGATTGTATACGCCTTACCGTTTCGCTCAAGTGTAGACATTCTTACATTGCAAAAACATGCACTTGAATTAGGCCTACCTGATCCGTTGAGCAAGCTTGAAATCAACGGCAAATCACTGCAACGCTACGTTTTCATCTCTTCTCGCAAAACTCTGCTGCAAGACGATGATTATGTACCAAGCTCTTCAATTGAAGTGTTCTCTGAATTGCTTTCACTGCACGCTGACGACTCTGAACTCGATGTTCAAGTTATCCCTGCTACAGTGCTGTGGGGACGTAAGCCTGGTAAAGAGAATAACCAGAAGCCTTACCTACAGGCAATGAACGGCTTAGAGAAATCAAAAGCTGTATTGCTAGCCGGTCGTGACTGTCTGGTTCGTTTCAGCCCAGTGGTTTCTCTACGCTACATGGCTAACTCGCACGGCACCGACAGCACCATCGCGCACAAATTGGCGCGCGTGGCACGTATTCACTTCTCTCGCCAAAAGCTTGCTGCATCAGGTCCTAACCTGCCAAGCCGCCAAGCTCTGTTTGATCGCCTATTAAAATCAGAAGCGATCAAGAAAGCGATTGAAGACGAAGCACAAGCAAAGAACATCTCGATCGAGAAAGCGAGCAAAGAAGCTCAAGACATCATGGACGAGATTGCTGCGAACTTCTCTTATTCGCTGATCAAGCGTGGTGAGAAGATTCTCGGTTGGCTATGGAATAAGCTGTACCAAGGCCTGCATATCAGCAACGCTTCAACGGTTCGTAAGTTGGCTCAAGATGGTCACGAGATTGTTTACGTGCCTTGTCACCGTAGCCACATGGACTACTTGCTGCTTTCTTATGTGCTTTACCACGAAGGCATGGTGCCTCCGCACATCGCTGCGGGTATCAACCTGAACTTCTTCCCTGCCGGTCCTATTTTCCGTCATGGTGGTGCGTTCTTTATTCGTCGTAGCTTCAAAGGCAACAAGCTGTACTCGACGATTTTCCGTGAATACCTAGCGGAATTGTTCGCTAAAGGTTACTCCGTAGAGTACTTCAGTGAAGGTGGTCGTTCTCGTACAGGTCGTCTATTGCAAGCGAAAACGGGCATGCTAGCGATGACAATCCAAGCAATGCTGCGCGGTATGAACCGTCCGGTGACTTTGGTTCCTGTGTACATTGGCTACGAGCACGTTATGGAAGTAGCGACTTACGCGAAAGAGCTTCGAGGTAAGCGTAAAGAGAAAGAAAACGCGAGCTTGGTGATTCGTACCATTCGTAAGCTGCGTAACTTTGGTAAAGGCTACGTGAACTTCGGTGAGCCGATTCAACTGAACCAATACCTGAATGAGCACTCACCAGAGTGGACCAAAGACATCGATCCAATGGGCACCAGCAAGCCACAATGGATGAACCCAGTGGTTAATGACTTAGCGACCAAAATGATGACGCACATTAACGATGCGGCAGCAACCAATGCCCTGACCCTTTGTGCAACGGCACTATTGGCTTCAAGACAGCGCGCATTGTCTCGTGACTCTTTGGTTTCTCAGATCAATTGCTACCTGTCTCTGCTTAAGAACGTTCCATATTCGGCAACGTTCACAGTGCCAAAAGACAGCGCTGAAGAATTGGTAAAACATGCTGAATCACTTAACAAGTTCTTGATTGAATCAGACTCAATGGGCGACATCATTTCACTAGACCGTCACCAGTCAATTCTGATGACCTACTACCGAAACAACATCATTCACTTGTTTGCTCTGCCATCGTTAATTGCACAGATGACCATTCGTCAGCGCGGTTTATCGATTGACGCGATTCAAGAGAACGTTGCTGCTATCTACCCGTTCTTGAAGAAAGAGCTATTCCTAAGCTACGAAGAAGATAAGCTTGAAGGCGTGGTTTCTAACATCATTGAAGAGCTGGTTAACCAAGGTATGCTTGTGATTTCTGATGACGAAGTCACCATCAACCAATCAAACAGCCAAGCACTGATGCTATTAGGTCGTACGATTTCAGAGACGCTACAGCGCTACTCGATTGCTCTAAACCTGTTGGCAGAGAATCCTGACCTGGATAAATCCGATCTTGAACAGAAGAGCCAAGACATTGCACAGCGACTTGGTCGTCTACAAGGCATCAATGCACCAGAGTTCTTCGATAAAGGCGTGTTTGCATCGATGTTTGCAACTCTGAAACAGCAGCAATATCTGGATAACGATGGTAACTGTGATTTAGAAAAGACTCAGCAATTCGCTAAGCTTCTCTACTCAATGCTTTACCCAGAAGTACGTTTGACGATTCAAGAGAGTATCCACCAAGCAGAGTAACAATCCGTTTGGCGTCGCTTTCATAGCAAAGCGAAACACGATCAAAAAAGGCACCCACTGGGTAATGCCGATCAGTTA